>JABMOV010000017.1 GCA_013203145.1 Fidelibacterota bacterium | reverse complement strand
CAAAAAAGGGCATCAATTGATGCCCTTTTATACTTAAACATATTTCAGTTTATTTGAGGTACAACATCTTCTTTGTTTTGCTGAAATTACCAGCTTTAATCTGGTAGATATATACACCAGCACTTACATCGCGACCTGCATTATCAGTAGCGTCCCATACACTATAGCGATGACCGGCATCCTGTACATCACTTACCAAAGTTCTTACCTGACGACCGGTCAAATCAAAGATATTAATAGACACCATTGATTGTTCCTTTAAGTCATAGGTAATCATAGTCGTTGGGTTAAACGGATTTGGGTAGTTTTGATGTAAAGCGAATTCGGTAGGAACTACATTTTCATCTTCAACGCCAACATACGTGGGGTTAGGAAGGATACCATAACCAATTTTCCATGCGAATAAAGGTTGAACGTTCACATCCGCAGCACTTACCATTTCAAAATACAATAACATATCTAGATCGCCTGATACCTGTCCTTCGACAGTCAATATCGCATCATCACCAGGAACTATACCTGTAGCGAACTCATACCCTAATATGCTTAATGATCCGTCTGCTTGTTCTCCAGCACTTCCATCGATAGTACCATTCGCGAATCGACCAAATGGAGTTATACTCGTTACATTGAAATTCATGGCTACCTCAATTAGGCTCACATCAAAAACATATACGGGAACGATATTGTTTAATGTAATGTCAAAGCTAACCATATTATTTGGATCTGGAGTAGTAATGTTAGCAATAGAGAATAATGCTTCCGGAGCACCTACCTGAATGTGTGATTCCATCACTTCCGTGTGCATTGGAAGGTTATTTACATCTGATACAACCAAGTTATCGTAATCAGCCATGATTTCAATAGCCGTACCTACTGGTGTACCCGGATCTATAGCGAAGTAAATATCTGCAATCTGTCCGGTTCCAGGAGGGATAGGATTGGATAGTGTATTATCAAAGAATAAAATTCTAAGTTCTTCACCTACAATTGAAAAATCAACTGTCCAGTTTGAAAAATCAATATAGGTTGTTGGCGCAATAGTAATTCCTGTGAGATAATTTGGTGCTTCTGTAAGAAACACCTGGATACCATGCACATTCTGAGTTGTGCTTACAACAAATGGTATTGTAACCATTTCCCCAGGATTCCCAACTGCATGTCCAAAGAACAATGTTTGTGTTTCAATGGTAACATGAAACTGACCTGAAGTAGATGTCCAAGGCATTTCATTATTAGCCATATCAACTATACTGGCAGTTGTAAAGTCAACTGTTGCAGTTCCTTCTTCATCGCTAAATCCACGAACAATAATTTTACAAATTGCTCCATCACCAGCTGCAAGGGGAGTTCCTAAACTAATACCGGTAACTGCCATATCTCCACTTGGTAGCTCTACAACGTCCAAACTCCACCCAGTCGTACGATCAGTTTCTAATATCGTTTCCCCAAGGAAATAGTTAGGGATATCAGAAATTTCAAAATAGAAAAAACTAATATTTGTTTCATTCGCTAAAAATATATCTAATGTGTCAGTCATACCAGAAAGAGCCCCGCCATCACTAATAGCGATTTCAATCCATTCAAGTGGTGTTGCCATGGCAACATTAGATGGACCAGATTCACCACCTGGTGTGTAAATAGCCTTAACGCGATAGTAATAATCAGTACTGTTGTCAACATCTGTATCAACATATTCTGTTACATCAGTCCCAGGAGTTAAAATAGTATTAAAATTCTGATCATTGCCATCGGATCTCTCCAAGTTGAATCCAGATAATTCACGACTAGCATTGTTTGACTCAGGATGAAGTGGATTTGCCCAATCGACTTTCCATTCATAAGGTATTCCATTGGGATATAATTCAATGGCTTCTGCTTTATCAGCAGTGATAACCCATTGACCCAGTTCGTTAAAATCAAAGTGAACAGTGCGTTCAATTCTTCCTGTTCCAAAATTAAGAGAAACATCATCCACTGCCCAACCAGATGCCCATGCACCATTATCATTAGAATGGAATGCAATATATAATTGTGGACTGCCACCATAAGCAGATAAATCTACAGATTCTGTTACCCATTCTGCGGAAGCACCTAAAGAAGTCACCTCTGAAAAGTTTGTCCCATCAGTACTTACTTCAATGTGAGCTGATTGTCCATAAGCTCCATCAAAATATGATTCAAAATTCAATGTGATATTTTGTGCACCACCGGCATTAATAGCTGGTGTAATTAAATAATCAACGGACCCATCATCATCAGCAGCATCATCATTTGCGCAGGCATACCAGGTATGAGAAGGAATAGGCCAAAAGCCGCTGGATCCATCTTGAGTAATAAACCAACCAACTGCTGAATTTGTTGTTGCTGTCCAACTAGCTGGAAGAACTCCTTCTTCAAAATCTTGACCAAAATCTTGGGGTATTGGTCCATATGGTGCATCCCACATTAGTGGAATCTGTCCATCAAGACCTGATACTGCTTCTAAGTTGTGAGGTTCTTCAATATACCCTGGCGTTACATGAACTGTACCTGAATCAGTTGTAGCTATCCAATATTCACCGCCTATACCATCTGTAGCAATTGCGTTGGCCATATTTACACCAACAAAACCTTCAAAAGCATTGTGATGAATTGTAAAATCAACAGATAATACGGGACCTGTTCCGGGAGCTATTTCGACGTTACCATTATAATAGACTAAAATTCTGGTAGCGCCTCCCCCAACTTCCGAAGTTTCAACAGTAAATCCATCTGATCTTGCCGTTGTAGCTACAGATACTAGGTCAACATTATCAGGAGTATCAAATACATCCAATTGAAATCCACCAACTGCTCCATCATTATCCATGTTAAGGTCTAAAGTCACAGTCTCGAGAACATCTGCTTCGCCGTCTGTAAATGAAAATGCAACAACTTCACCAATTTGAATACCTCCAGCTGTACCACTGGATTCGATGACATTTCCAGTACCATCACTAACAATCATATTCGAAATTGACATATCAATAACTGCTGATAGTACATCTGAGCCAGAAAAACTTAACCACATAACTGTGTCTATACCCGTGGGAATGGTATTAGCATTTACTGCGTTATAAAATACTACTCGTGTTGTGTTCTCATCGAGCGCATTGAAATCCCCGGTAAAATCTGCACTATAACCTGTAGCACCAGAAATAATTTCTCCTAAGAAAACCCAAGCAGGATCTAAGGTCAGGTCAAATTGAATTCCACCTATTTCGTCTGTCGGACTATTTAATATTACAGGAACCAAAATATTAGCAGGGTAACCATCTACTTCTACATCAACAACTTCCAAAGTGACTTGACCTATCACAGGTGCAAGTGCAAATAATACGACTAACGATAGTGACAATTTTCTCCAGATGAATCTCATGGACTCCCTCCACATTTATGTGTGTTCATAAATTTTGCGATTTTTGATCAAAATCCTTCAATAAGGAATGAAGGCATTTTACCAGAATAATTGCTTTTAAGCAATAAAGGAAAGTAAACATTTTATTGTGATAATCCATCAAAAAAATGCCCTGTAAATAAATTATATAATTGCGATTGATGTACCGCACATAATTGATCAGAAATCACATACTTTGAATATCATATAGATACTTTAAAAAACTATTTCAGAGTATATCCTTTGTTCAAATATTGCTCTAGTTTTTTATGTTTAATCATCACTGATTCACCAGACGGACTTACCACAGTAACTTTCTCGTTTCGACCAACTTTATCTTCGGATACAACAGGACTTCTCTGGGCAGATGTCGGTCTATTTGATTGACCTTTTTGTGGTGTCCCTGCAAATCCCATTCCGGTTGTATCCGCATGTTGGACACGCATATTTCGAGCTTGTGGTTGCCTCTGTTGCATCGGAATTCCTGCACCTTGAATTTGAGTCCTGAACAATCGCTGTATCGTTTGACCATTCATATCCACAATCATTTGCTGAAACATTTGAAATCCTTCGGATTTATACTCAAGAAGCGGATTTTTCTGTCCATAAGCTCGAAGGTTTATACCCTCCCGTAGTTGATCCATTCCATATAAATGATCTTTCCATTTCTCATCAATTGTTCGCAAAATAATATAACGTTCGAATCCACGCATAAAATCTTCAGGGACTAAGGATTCTCGTGCCTTGTACAATCCATTGGCTTCATCAATGATATAATTGCGTACATCCTCAATAGTAATATCATTTAACGATGCACCATTTGATATCTTATCCTTTGAGATATCAACCAAAAGATGTGATGAAATAGTTTGACGTAATCGATCCCAGTCCCAATCTTCAGGATTACTTTGTTCATATTGAGCTAATTCTTCGTCAATAAAAGATTCCATTATTTCCATAACAGTATCTTTCATATTCTCGCCTTGAAGAGCTTGAGTCCTCAGATCATAAATAACTTGTCGTTGTTGATTCATGACATCATCATATTCTAGAAGATGTTTACGTATTCCAAAGTTTCGGCCTTCAACTTTTTTCTGCGCATTTTCAATGGCTCTGGTCACCATACCATGGGTGATAACTTCACCCTCTTCTAATCCTAGCTTATCCATCACAGATGCGATTCGATCGCTACTAAACAAACGCATCAGATCATCTTCCAGGGATAAATAAAACCGTGAAGACCCTGGATCTCCCTGTCTTCCTGCACGACCACGTAACTGTAAGTCAATTCGACGAGATTCATGACGTTCTGTGCCAATGATATGCAATCCGCCAAAACCTTTTACCTCTGCCCCAAGTTTAATGTCCGTTCCACGACCAGCCATGTTGGTTGCTATTGTTACGGCACTTGTCTGTCCAGCGCGAACCACGATTTCAGCTTCGCTCTGATGCTGTTTCGCATTTAGAACATTATGGGTTATCCCACGTCGTTTTAGCATACGTGATAATAATTCTGAAACTTCTACAGTAATGGTACCCACCAAGGTCGGTTGCCCCTTTTTATAACATTCAGCAATTTCTTCAATAACAGCATTATATTTTTCACGCTTTGTCTTATAAATAACATCGTTAAAATCTTCTCTGACCACTAGGACATTCGTAGGTATTAATGTTACATCAAGATTATAGATTGACCCAAGTTCTTCTGCTTCAGTTTCAGCGGTACCCGTCATACCAGATAATTTATCATACAAACGGAAATAATTCTGAATAGTGATCGTGGCTAAAGTTTGTGTTTCCCGTTCAATGGAAACATTTTCTTTCGCCTCTAATGCTTGATGTAATCCATCGCTATAACGACGACCAGCGAGCACACGACCAGTAAATTCATCAACGATGAGCACTTTATCATTTTGCACGACGTAATCCACGTCTTTATCATATAATGTATATGCCCGCAGCAATTGATTAATAGTATGAATTTTTCCACTTCGTTCGGCATGCAACTGATGTGCTTTTTCTTTTTCCTGAAGCTTTTCCTGTTCGCTCAGTTCTTGACGCTCGTCAACATCAAGAAGTAGTTCACCAATATCTGGGATTACAAAAGTCTCAGGATCCTCGGGAGCTAATACTTTTCGTCCTTTATCAGAGATATCAATGATATGCGTTTTCTCTTCGATTGAAAAATACAAATCCTCGTCGATTTCGTGCATACGTTTATCACGAAGATATTCTGATTCAACAGTATGAGCTAATTTCTTCGTGCCTGATTCTTGAAAAATTTTCAGCAACCTTGGGTGTTTTGGATATGCCCTGTTTGCCTGAAGAAGCTTATATCCAGCTTCTTTATTTTTTTCCTCTTTAAGTAATATTTCCGCTTCACGAACAAGGTCAGAAACAAGTGAGTTTTGTTTTCGAACCAAGCTTTGAATTAAAGGCTTTAATTCCTTCGATTTATTTTCAGTTGGGGTATCAACTGCACCTGATATAATTAATGGTGTTCGTGCTTCATCAATTAAGACACTATCGACTTCATCAACAACTGCAAAGGCGTGACCTCGTTGCACTTGATCCTCAGGAGTCAACGACATATTATCTCTTAGATAATCAAAACCAAACTCATTATTTGTACCATAGGTAATATCCTTTTGGTAAACTTCGCGGCGTAGTTTGTTATCCATGCTATTTAGAATAAATCCTACTTCAAGACCAAGTCTTTTATAAACCTCTCCCATCCATTCGGCATCACGCTGGGCAAGATAATCATTTACTGTAATTACATGAACACCTCTTCCAGACAAAGCATTTAGATAAATGGGTAAAGTAGCAACTAATGTTTTACCTTCACCTGTTTTCATTTCAGCGACTTTACCATAATGAAGAACAATTGATCCAATTAATTGAACGTCGTACGGAATCATATCCCACGTTATTGTCTGTCCCACGCATCGCCAGGAATCACCAATCATTCGACGACACGTTTCCTTTACCATGGCAAATGCTTCAGGTAACATTCTCATTAACATATCTTGTTCAGATGACAGTAATCGCTTTTTTGTTTCGTCCCTATCCCAGTCTTTTTCTTCAGATTCCTTCTCAATTGCAGACCATTGTTCTTGAAGCTCTTGCCGGAATTCAAATGTTCGCTCCACTAATTGTTCATCCGTTTTTGATTCAAGCGTGGAATAGAATGTATTTATTTCATCAACGAGTGGTTGGTAGGTTTTTACTTCCCGGTCAGATTTTGTCCCGAATATTTTTTTTACTAACGATTGTATCATTTATGAATTTTCTTTTTCTTTATTTTCATTCAGCTCACGGTAAACTGCATCTAATATTCCATTGACAAATCCAGGGCTCTCATCGGTACTAAATTCCTTGGCAATTTCTATTGCTTCAGCAATAGATACTTTAGGTGGAACAGATTCAACGGTATATATTTCGCTGATCGCCATTATTAGGATTAGTCGATCTAATCTAGCCACTCTTTCGAATCTCCAGTTCTCTAAAAACTTCTGGATTTTTTCCTCAGCCCAACCTTGATATTCTAGTGTATTCTTAAATAAATCAGAGACAAAACGACTTGTTTTTTTATCAAAATTGTAACGTTCAAGGATATCCTCCAGAACTTTCCCTGAATCATCTTTAGATAATTCAAGAGCGAATAACGCCTGGAGGACAGCCTCTCGTCCGATTCTTCGAGGATGTTTTTTAGTTGTTGTCACGTTTACTCATGGCATTTTTTCTTGGCAAATAGTGATTTTTAAGTTTGACCAAATCTTCCATCCGCTTTTCAGCTACACGATTACCGGCAATATGGGTTGGAATATTTTCTTCATCAGATACTTTGAAAATTCTTAATAATGTATCATAGACGCCATCCGTTTGACGGAATGCACGTTCTCTGTTATACCCTTCTATTTCATTTGCAACATTGATTAAACCACCACTATTGATTGCATAATCCGGTGCATATAAAATGCCTTTTGCCTTGACCTTTTCACCGTGAATAGATTCTTTCTCAAGCTGGTTATTAGCAGCACCTGCAATGATCGAACATTTTAATTGTTCCAAGGTGTCATCATTTACTGTAGCGCCAAGAGCACAAGGCGCATAAATATCAACGTCTAATCCATAAACTTCATCAAGGCCTACTACAGTTGCTCCAAATTCCTTATTAGCCTCTTTGAGGGCAGAATCATCCATATCTGATACAAAAATCTTTGCACCATTTTCGTGTAAATATTTGCAGAGATGGTATCCTACATGACCGATACCTTGTACAGACACTTTTAACCCTGACATGCTTTCTTTCCCCAGCTGATGCTTTACAGCAGCTTGCATGCCAACAAATACACCATAAGCTGTCACCGGTGAAGGATCACCACTGCCACCTAATGCTCTTGAAATACCAGTCACATATTGCGTTTCCATCCGTACCCATTCCATATCACGTACGCTGGTGCCCACATCCTCAGCGGTAATATAACGTCCGCCTAATCCTTCTATAAATCGTCCAAATGAACGGAATAGCAATTCAGATTTGTCTTTTTTTGCATCACCAATAATAATGGATTTACCACCGCCAAGATTTAAACCAGCCAGGGCCGCTTTATAACTCATCCCACGGGATAGCCGTAAAACATCTCGCAAGGCTTCTTCTTCAGTAGCGTATGGTAACATACGACATCCGCCCAGAGCAGGTCCAATTGTCGTATCATGAATAGCTATAATAGATTTTAATCCCGTATCGGGATCATTACAAAACACTACTTGTTCATGGCTTTTTTTGTTCATGGATTGAAACACGTCTGACATGATCATTCCTTTCATGTTATGAATATTCTTTTAATAATTCGCGTGCGATAACCAATTCTTGAATTTCACTTGTCCCTTCGTAAATCTGAGTGATTTTTGCGTCTCGCATTAATCGCTCCACGCCTGTTTCCTGCATGTACCCATATCCCCCATAAATTTGAACGCAATCACGGGCTGCATCAACAGCGGTCTGGGAAGCAAATAATTTGGCCATTGCCGCTTCTTTGGAAAATTGTTTATGTTCATTTTTCATTATTGCAGCACGATATATCAACAACCGCGATGCTTCTATATTCGTACCCATTTTTGTAATCTTGGATTGAACTGCTCCATATTCGCTAATGGATTTCCCGAATTGCTTGCGATCCTTGGCATAAGAAATACTTTTTTCCAATGCGGCTTGTGCAATACCTAACGCCTGTGAGGCAATACCAATACGACCGCCATTTAATGTATTCATAGCAATTTTAAATCCATATCCTGGATCCCCGATCATATTTTCTGCAGGGATTCGACAATTATCAAAAAACAATTCACATGTATCAGAACCACGAATTCCCAACTTATTTTCTTTTTCTCCCGTAGAAAAACCAGGAGTTCCTTTTTCGACGATAAATGTAGAAATTCCTTTATAGCCCACACCTTTCTCGGTGATGACAAATACCAGAACCAAGTCGGACGAAATACCGCTTGTTACCCAGTCTTTTGTACCATTTAATATGTAATTATCGCCATCTTTTTCAGCAACTGTTCTCATATTGCT
>JABMOV010000176.1 GCA_013203145.1 Fidelibacterota bacterium | reverse complement strand
CACATGTATCAGAACCACGAATTCCCAGCTTATTTTCTTTTTCTCCCGTAGAAAAACCAGGAGTTCCTTTTTCAACAATAAATGTAGAAATCCCTTTATAGCCAACACCTTTCTCAGTGATGACGAAGACTAGAACCAAGTCGGATGAGATACCGCTTGTTACCCAGTTTTTTGTACCATTTAAAATGTAATGATCGCCATCTTTTTCAGCAACTGTTCTCATATTGCTAGCATCGGATCCCGATTGTGGTTCGCTGAGACTAAATGCACCCAGCCATTCTCCTGTAGCAAGTTTTTTTAAATATTTATTCTTTTGTTCTTCAGTAGCCCAATCAAGAAATATTTGGCATACCAAAGAATTATTGACTGACATAACAACACCCGCAGAAGCATCTGAACGGCTTATTTCTTCCATGGCGATGACATAACTCAAAGCATCCATCCCAGCACCATTATATTTCTCTGGCACCATCACACCAAGGAATCCAAGCTCTCCCATCAATTTTATTTGATCACTTGGGAAAGTGGCTGTGTCATCACGTTCAATTACACCAGGTGATAAGTGTTCTTCTGCGAACTCTCGGGCTGTTTTCTTTATTAAGTCGTGTTCTTCAGAAAGAGTGAAATTCATGATATCCTCTCGACTACAAGTGCGGAGGCTTCACCTCCGCCAATACACAATGTCGCAAGACCAAATTGGGATTGATAGCGTTCCATTGCATGTAATAATGTTGTCATAATTCTTGCTCCAGAAGCACCGATTGGATGACCAATCGCAATAGCACCTCCATGGACATTTACTTTTGAAGACTCAAGATTGAAATCCTCAATGGCCGCCATGGTGACAGGTGCAAAGGCTTCATTTATTTCCCAAAGATCAATATCAGAAGCAGTTAACTTAGCTTTTTCAAGCACTTTGCGAATGGCCTTACTTGGAGCAGTTGTAAACCATTCTGGTGCATGAGCTGCTGAAGCCTGAGATATAATTTTAAACAATGGTTTTATTGATGCATCTACACTTTCCATAGATTGTACAATTACTGCTGCGGCACCGTCATTAATTTTTGAAGCATTTGCTGCTGTAATCGTGCCATCTTTTTCAAATGCTGACCTCAACTTGGTCATTTTATCAAAATTTGCGCGCCCTGGTTCTTCATCGACATCTACGGTTAATGGGTCGCCTTTTCTTTGTGGAATAGACACAGGAATGATTTCATCTTGGAATAGTCCACCTTTTTGAGCTTTTAGGGCTTTTTCATAGGAATCCTTGGCAAACGCGTCTTGGGTTTCTCGACTGTAATTTCGATCTTTGGCACACAATTCTGCACAATTTCCCATATGAATATCATTTGTAACATCCCACAAACCATCTTTAATCATACTGTCTAATAATTGACCATGACCCAATCGATATCCTGAGCGAGCTTTTGGTAATAGATATGGGGCTTGAGACATATTTTCCATTCCACCGGCAATAATGATATTTGCATCTCCAACTTGGATGGCCTGTGAAGCCAACATAATGGCTTTAAGACCTGAACCACACATTTTATTAACGGTTAAGCATTCAACGCTATTGGGCAAACCTCCAACCAAAGCAGCCTGACGAGCGGGAGCCTGTCCAAGTCCTGCGGCTAAAACATTTCCCATGATAACTTCATCAATTGTTTCAGGATTTAGGTTAGACTCTGAAATAAGTGATTCGATTACAGTTGCACCAAGTTTTGGAGCAGGTACGGTTGATAAATCTCCTTGAAATGATCCGACAGCTGTACGCTTGGATAAAGATATAATAACTTCTCTTGGGGATGACATCAGGTTATCCTTACTAAGTATTGTTGATAGGCTTGAGAATGAAATAGGGGAATATGAATTGAATCCGATAGATTCAGACACACCGAATAACTCGGGTAATTCATTTTTTGAATTCGATCAATAAACTGATATAACAAAGGTTCCATTACCTGCAATCCTGTAATGATTTTTAATCAACAGGTTACCATATTAGCGAAGCACAAAGTTACCAACTTTCTTTTAAAAACATGAAAGGTTTTTCACCAAGTATATACTATTATATTTATTTAAACCTGAAGTATGATTCTAATGTCCATTTGCTTTGTCATAAGCTAATATAATGTCCCGTACCAATTGATGACGAACCACATCGGTTTCATCCAAATAGACAAAACCAATCCCATCAATATCATTAAGAATTTCCATAACTTGCCTGAGACCTGACTCCGTCTTTTTTGGTAAATCAATTTGCGTGATGTCACCCGTAATTACTGCTTTTGAATTCACTCCCAATCGGGTCAAAAACATTTTCATCTGCATTGTGGTTGCATTTTGTGCTTCATCCAGAATTAAAAATGCATTATCCAATGTTCTACCTCTCATGTATGCCAATGGTATAACTTCAATAATATTTTTTTCTAATAATGGCTTCAGCCTGGATTTTGGCATTAGATCACCAAGAGCATCATAGAGGGGAGTTAAATAAGGATCAACTTTTTCACGTAAGTCACCAGGTAAAAAACCCAAATTTTCACCAGCTTCAACTGCTGGTCGGCATAATACAATTCTATCTACTTCATGATTATCTAGTGCCGCGACAGCAAATGTCACAGCCAAGTATGTTTTACCAGTTCCAGCAGGACCAATACTGAAAACAATATCATTATTGCGTATACAATCTGTGTACTTCTCCTGACCTTCAGACCGAGGAAGAATTGCGCCTTTCTTCCCGTAATGAATCGTTTTTTCCTGTTCTATACTGGCATGTCCATTTTCTGCTTTTAATATTTTTATCAACCCTTGGACATCCTTGAGAGTTAGAGATGATTTTCGATTCAATGTCTGAGCCATTTCATGAAATAATTCCTGTACAGTTTTCACTAATTCAGAATCACCATCAATGGTAATTGATTGCCCGCGTGCGATCAATTTAATCGAAAAAGCATCCTCGATAAGATTTAAGTGAGCGTCAGCAACACCAAAAAGCGTCGATAAATCCAGTCCTTTTAATTCGATTGTCTTTTTCATTAGGTAATAACGATGTAATTTTTCTTTCTGAATTTACACCATAATCAAACGGATATTAATACTCACATGACTCGTAATTCTTTCCACATACTTATATTTCCGATTTTTGTGATTTTAGTAATATTTCAAGGATGTTCCCATTCAAGACAAACTACATCTGAGGAAGGATTAGCAAAAAACATAGAATATCTGATTAATGAGGGTAATCGGTTATGGGCTCAACGAAATGACCCGGAAATGGTCACGAAAGCACGTACGTTACTTACTGCGGCATATCGTCAACAACCAGATGATCTTGAATTATCAATTTTATTGAGTCGGATTTACTATTTCCAGTCCCATTATCTAACTGAAGATATCGCTATACAAGACAGTTTATATTTATTGGGAAAATCAATTGCTGAAGATGGATTGAGACTCTCATTGAACTACGAATTAACCGATTCAATTTCCATTCAAGAAATGGTGAAAAATACTGACCCCACCCACATAGGTGCTCTTTATTGGTGGGCTGCAAACTTTGGTAGTTATCTTCTTACAAAACCCGTAATGGTTCGCATGGAGCATCGTGAAGGGTTTGAAGAAATTCTCCATCATATGTTACTTATAAATCCAAACTATTTTTATGGAGGTCCATATCGGTTATTTGGTGTGCTATATGCTCGTATTCCTGGAGTTGATATTTCACGTGCTGAATCCTATTTTGACCAGGCCATCTCTGCTTATCCGGATTATTTTGCCTCAAAAGTGCTCAAAGCACAATTCTTTTACACAAAAGCAGGTCAGCGGGAACAGTTTAATCGTGCGTTAAATGATATTATTTCAGCTGACCCTACTATTATTCCTGAAGTAATGTCAGAAAATATTTTTGAACAGAAACTGGCTAAAATTTTGCTCGCTGAAGAATCCATGCTATTTGAATAATCATCAAATTTTCTTTATAAGAATCGATAAACTATCTTCAGTTCTAGTACGTATAATATTTCAATATAGATAAATAGAAATCTATACTATAAATATTATTGGATGTGGCGCCAAAAGTTGTAGTTATCATTAAATCCATGTATATTAAATGAAGAAGAGTGAAACAGAACCAAAAGAAAATACATGATTGAATTAATCGTAGCCATCATCATTGGATATGGATTAGGAAATATCCAGACATCTTATCTCCTGGCAAAATATATCACTAAAACGGATATTCGTGAAATGGGTTCTGGCAATGCCGGAGCTTCGAATGCTGTATTGGTTCTTGGTTGGTGGGCTGGTCTTGTCACATTTATTGTTGACGTGGGTAAGGCATGGATTGCCATGTTGGCAATTGCTTATTTATACCCAGGAAATACTGATGCAGCTTTTTTAGCCGGATCAATGGCAGTAATAGGTCATGTTTTTCCAGTTATAATTCAATTCAAAGGTGGGAAAGGAATTGCCTGTATTCTTGGACTATTTTTTGGTACAAATATCTCAATGGGTCTCATATTAATTTGCATAATGGGGCTTGCGTTGATCATTAGTAGATATGTTGTGATTGCTTCATTAATTTCTCTAATTCTGCTACCAATTTTTCTTTTTTATCAAAACTATTCTTCGGCTGTAATATTAATGTCGATGGCCATTTCCCTTGTAGGCATTTTTAAACATCGCGAGAATATAGAAAATTTAATTACTGGCAATGAAACATCACTTGATGCCGTACTTTATAAACATAAATCTGACTAGGATTTATTATCCGGCAACCATATTTTCATGAAAAGGAAAAAGGTCACATTATGGTAAAATCGAAATCCGTAAAACAATTTATGACAAGTAAACTCGTCACCTTCACACCCGATATGAATGTTTATGATGCAATGAAATTGTTAGTAGATAAACGAATTTCCGGTGGACCTGTTACAAATGAGGCTGGTGACATTGTTGGTATTTTGTCGGAAGTAGATTGCCACAAAACGTTATTGGATTCTACATATAATAATTATCCATCTGCACATGTTGGAGATGTTATGTCTAAAGAAGTCTTTACAGTCGATGCTGATTTAAGTATACACGCACTTGCTGAAAAATTCTTAGCACATAACCGAAGACGTTATCCGGTTATTGAGGATGGAAAACTAATTGGACAAATCAGCAGAAGAGATGTTCTTATTGCTATCCAGTCTTTACGGGAAGAATAGGATTTATAGGTCTAATAGACAAAAGTGGTTGCTGATTTAATTGTAAATGACAGATTGTAAGGAAGTTAGAGAGATTCTATTTATATTGCTTAAAAAATGTCTATGAAAAACTGTCCTTATTGCCACTTGAAAAGAATAAAAAAAACGGTCGTAGAAATCAACGTCAAAGATATATTTGCAAGGATTGTCACCGCTCATTTACCTCCAAGAGTGGTCGAAGATCAAAGCGTTCTTCACTACTTGAACAATTCGTTTTTGAAGGTCGATCCTACCAATCTCTTAGTACCCAATACGGCTTATCTGTTCGAACGATTCAAAGAAGAATTGATGAGATTCAGGTCAGACCAGAGTTCATAAAACCAAGGGAAACAATTCTCCTCATGGATACAACCTATTTTGGTCGAAATTTCGGTGTGATGGTTTTTAGGAGCCATACGATTCATCGCAACATATTCTGGAGATATCTTCCCTATGAAACCATCCAAGCTTACCAGGAAGGTGTTGAATACTTGCAATCATTAGGTTGGAATATATCCGGAATCGTTTGTGACGGTAGACGGGGTATATTTAACGCTTTTGGATCAATCCCGGTACAAATGTGTCAATACCATCAAATGGCTATTGTTACCCGTTATATTACCCGAAACCCTTTATTAGAAGCTGGGAAGGATCTAAGCCAAATTATCCATAAACTGACCAACGCACATGAATCTGATTTTGTGTACTATCTGAATGAATGGTACCATAATTGGGATGAGTTTTTAATGGAGAAATCAGTGAATCCGGAAACAGGAAAATGGCATTATACTCATCGAAGGATACGGAGTGCTTTTAGAAGTTTGAAAACCAATCTACCGTATTTATTTACCTATCAGAAGTATCCTGAATTGGGAATCCCTAATACTACCAATGGGTTGGAAGGTGTCTTTTCCAATCTGAAAACTAAACTAAGGGTACAGGCGGGATTAAAGCGCAACCGAAAGATTAAGGTAATCGATCAATATCTGGCTAAATAGCAACCATTTTTGTCTATTAGACCGATTTATACTATAATTATTGTGCTTTATAGGATTTAGGAATTACCTAATTATTAGATGTTATTTTTTATTTTTGCTTTACTAAAGCTATTCCCAATTCTTTCAATTGCTCATCAGATACATCACTTGGTGAATTATCCATTAGCGACATTGCAGATGTCGTTTTAGGAAATGCAATAACATCACGAATATTTTCAGTATCTGCTAGCAACATAATCAATCTATCAAGTCCAAATGCAATACCACCATGTGGAGGCGCACCATATGTTAGTGCTTCCAGAAGAAAACCAAATTTAGCTTGAGCCTCTTCCTTATTAATCCCTAATAAATCAAATACTTGCTGCTGGACATTCGTATCATGAATTCGAATGGATCCTCCTCCGATTTCACTCCCGTTAATTACAATATCGTAACCACGAGATAAAACATGTAAAGGATCACTGTTCAGTTTTTCAATATCTTTTGGATTGGGGGCTGTAAACGGATGATGCATGGCAACATGACGATGAGCTTTCTCATCCCATTCAAACATGGGGAAATCCATAACCCAGACCGGTTTAAAATCACCTTTTATAATCAATCCTTCACGTTTTGCAACATTTATACGTAATGCTCCAAGAGATGCATGAACAATATCAGTATTATCCCCAACCATGAGTATGATATCACCGTCTTTCAGCTCCATATCAACCATCATAGTTTTTTGTAAATGATCAACAAAGAATTTGGATATCCCCCCCGTTAAAACACCATCCTGGACTTTCATCCAAGCTAATCCTTTGGCGCCGGAGGTCTTCACATAATCCGTGAGTTGATCAATAATTTTTCTTGAATATTTACTACCGCCAGGAACAATAATGGCTTTTACCATTTCAGCAGATTTGAATGCATTAAAATCGGATTGATCTGTATAAGACTTGATATCCTTTAGTTCGATTCCAAATCGCAAATCAGGGCGATCACATCCATAAGTATTCATTGCGTCATGATATGTAATTCGTGGAAATGTTTCAGGCAATTCCACATTAATGACATCTTGAAAAACTTTGCGTGTCAGGGCGGTTGAATATGAAATGATGTCTTCTTCATCGATAAATGACATTTCTATATCAATTTGAGTGAACTCAGGCTGACGATCTGCTCGTAAATCTTCGTCACGAAAACATTTTACAATCTGGAAATATCGATCATAACCAGAAACCATTAATAGCTGTTTATACGTCTGGGGGGATTGTGGTAGTGCATAAAAACGACCTTTGTGAATCCGGCTCGGCACCAGATAATCCCGTGCACCTTCCGGTGTTGATTTCATTAAAACGGGTGTCTCTACTTCAATAAATTTATTTTCTGATAAATATTTTCTTACTACTTGATAAGTCCTGTGGCGTAAATCCAGATTGTATTGCAGTTCTTTGGTTCTCAGTTCCAGATATCGGTACTTCAAGCGAAAGTCTTCTGTTGCGCTTTCACGATCATTAATCATAAAAGGTAATGGTGCGGTTTCATTTAGAATAAGTAATTCATCAACAGCTACCTCGATTTCACCTGTTTCTAGTTCCGGATTCACTGAACCCCGTGCCCTCACATTTCCACGAACACTAATAACATCTTCAATGGATATTTTTTTTACTTGCTCAAAATTTCCGTTATAATCCTCTGAATCAAATACTAATTGTGTTTTGCCATAACGATCTCTTATATCAATAAAAATGACCTGTCCGTGCAATCGAACGGTATGTATCCACCCATTTAAGGATACAGTCTTATCAATATGATTTGATCGTAATTCTCCACAAGTATGTGTGCGTTTAAACATGGTTTCTCCTCATGTAAACAAAAACCGCCCCTCGATCACACCGGGGAGCGGTAAAAGTAAAAATATGATATATTGGTACGTTTATCGTTTTGCTACTTTCATACGATTTAAGGCGCGTGAAATTGCCATCATTGCTCGTTTTTCATCAATACCTTTATTCTGTTTCAACCGTTCCTTTGCTCGTTCTACAGCAGATTCTGCACGAGCGATATTGATCTCATTTGCTTCTTCAGCAGACTCTACTAAAAGTAAAACAGTATCTCCCTGAATATCTGCAAAACCACCACCTGTAGCAATGTAATAATCCCGATTTTCTCTGGTGATTTTAATTTCACCAACATCCATGGCAATAATGGCTGAGGCATGATTAGTCATAACACCAAATGAGCCATCCAATCCCGGGCAACGAACATAGGTGATCATGCCTTCATCGAGAATGCGAGTTGGGGTTACTATTTCTAGCTTAAATGTACTCATTAGTCTTGTAGCTTTTTACCTGCTTCTATTGCTTCGTCAATTGTACCAACATATGAAAATGCATTTTCTGGTAAATGATCTACTTCACCATTTAATATAGCTTCAAAACCGGAAATGGTATCTTCAAGAGACACGTATCGTCCTGGAGTTCCTGTGAATTGTTCAGCTACAAAGAATGGTTGTGACATAAATTTTGACATTTTACGTGCACGTGCAACTATTGCTTTATCTTCGTCTGAAAGTTCATCCATCCCAAGAATAGCGATAATGTCCTGTAATTCACGGTATTTCTGCAATACACCTTGAACATTCCGAGCCACATCATAATGGCGATCGCCAATTACGCGGGGATCCAAAATACGTGATGTTGAAGACAATGGATCTACCGCAGGATAAATACCTAATTCGGCAATTTTACGTTCTAGTACAGTGGTTGCATCCAAGTGAGCAAATGCCGTCGCTGGAGCC
Source organism: Fidelibacterota bacterium (assembly GCA_013203145.1). Lineage (GTDB taxonomy): Bacteria > Fidelibacterota > Marinisomatia > Marinisomatales > JABMOV01 > JABMOV01. The sequence continues at coordinate 10,959 of JABMOV010000176.1, read as the reverse complement.
GGGTCTGTCAAATCATCCGCAGGAACATAGACTGCCTGCACAGATGTAATAGATCCTTTTTTCGTGGAAGTAATTCGTTCTTGTAAATCACCCATCTCAGTTGATAACGTCGGCTGATAACCTACCGCAGAAGGCATACGACCCAAGAGAGCAGATACTTCAGAACCTGCTTGCGTGAAACGGAAAATATTATCAATAAAGAGCAGAACATCTTTTCCTTCTACATCACGAAAATATTCTGCCATAGTTAAACCAGATAAACCAACTCGTAGACGTGCACCTGGGGGTTCGTTCATCTGACCAAAAACCATTGTTGTCTTATCGATAACACCGGATTCAGTCATTTCACGGTAAAGATCATTTCCTTCTCTGGTACGTTCACCCACACCGGCAAATACGGAATAACCACCATGTTCCGTGGCGATATTTCGGATTAACTCCTGAATCAAAACCGTTTTACCAACACCGGCACCACCAAATAATCCCGTTTTACCACCTTTGGTGTATGGCTCCATCAGGTCAACAACCTTAATACCGGTTACCAGTATTTCAGTGGAAGTTGCCAAGTCTTCATGTTTTGGTGCAGAACGATGAATCGGAGAATATTTTTTCCACTGAACTTCTTCTTTCCCGTCAATGGTATTTCCTAAAACATCAAAAAGGCGACCTAATGTTTCTGGTCCTACGGGAACAGAAATCGGTTTACCCGAATCCGTTACTTTTACACCGCGTGCCAATCCATCGGTGGAATCCATGGCAACAGTTCGTACGACTGAATCGCCTAAATGTTGTGCCACTTCGAGAACCAAAACGTGGTCATCCATCGTTAATTCGAGTGCGTTCATAATTCCAGGTAGATTGCCGTCTGGAAACTCAACGTCAACAACGGCTCCCATCACCTGCGAAACTTTTCCAATATTGGGCATAGGTGTTCCTTACCTTAGTTTAATGCTTCAGCGCCGCTAACAATTTCCAGCATCTCAGTTGTAATGGATGCCTGGCGGGCTTTATTGAATTCAAGTTGTAATGCTTTAATCATATCAGAGGCGTTAAGTGTAGCATTTTCCATCGCTACCATACGTGCGGCCTGTTCACTTGCATATGATTCTAATAAATACTGCCATATTTGAACATTAAGATGGCGTGGGACTAATGATTTTACAATGTCGTCCCGTGAAGGTTCATACAAGCGTTCGCCACTTGATGCCTCTTCTTGCTGCTCATTATATTCCAAAGGAAGCAGTTTGTCTTTAACAATTATCTGTACAGCAACATTTTTGAATTCGTTATATATAACACGAATTTCATCCGCTTTGCCGTCGATAAAATGACTGATGATACCATCCCCTAATTTAATAGCATGATTGAATTCCATTTCATTCCAGAACTCAATATGCTCTTCAATAATGGTATATCCACGACGCTTAAAATGATCACGTCCTTTTTTACCAATGCAGAATAGATCAACATTTTCTTTGCCCAGAGAATCAATTTCAATCTGAGCTTGTTTTATTATATTGGTATTGAATGAACCAGCTAAACCACGATCCGATGTTATGACAACATACGCATACCGTTTAATATCCCTGACATCCAATAGAGGCAATAAACTGCGATCCACATCAGGTAATAATGTCTGAATGATTTCATGCAATTTATGAGTATATGGTCGTGCTTGTTCCATGCGCTCTTGCGCTTTTCGCATCTTGGCAGCAGCAACCATTTTCATGGCTTTTGTCACCTGCTGAATACTTTTAACAGATTTAATCCGGTCGCGGATGTCTTTTAAATTTGCCATTTAATCAGGCTACGAATCCTTTTGAAAATTCATCACATGCTTTAATCAACGTATCATTTGTCTCATCGCTGATTTCACCAGATGTACGAATGGCGTCCAAAGCTGATTTATAATTGCTTTCTATGTAGGTTAATAATCCCTCTTCAAACTCACTTACTTTATTCAGCTCAATTTTATCAAGATAACCGTTATTGGCAGCAAAAATGATAGCAATTTGTTTTTCAACAATCATGGGGACGTATTGTTTTTGTTTGAGAATCTCAACCATTCGTCGTCCACGAGTTAATTGCTGCATAGTGGATTTATCAAGGTCTGAACCAAATTTCGAGAATGCTTCTAGTTCCCGGAATTGGGCTAAATCCAAACGTAACTTTCCAGCAGCCTTTTTCATGGCCTTGATTTGTGCATTACCACCAACACGAGATACGGATATACCCACATCAATAGCTGGGCGTACTCCAGAATTAAATAAATTACCTTCCAGATAAATCTGACCATCGGTAATTGAAATCACGTTTGTAGGAATATAAGCAGAAACGTCACCTTCCTGTGTTTCAATAATCGGTAACGCAGTTAATGAACCACCACCCATTTCATCAGATAATTTGGAAGCGCGCTCCAATAAACGGCTATGTAAATAGAATACATCGCCAGGATATGCTTCACGACCTGGAGGTCGACGAAGTACCAGAGACATCTGACGATAAGCAACTGCCTGCTTAGACAAATCATCATAAATAATGAGAGCGTGTTTTCCATTATCGCGGAAATATTCACCCATGGCACAACCGGAATAAGGTGCGATGTACTGCATTGGAGCAGGATCCGAAGCGTTGGCTGCAACAACCGTTGTGTATTCCATCGCTCCCGCTTGCTCTAATTCTATAACGACCCGAGCAACCGTAGATGCTTTTTGACCGATAGCGACATAGATACAAAAAACTGGTTCATCTGTGTCATGCGTATATTTCTGATTGATAATTGTATCGATAGCAACAGCCGTTTTGCCAGTTTGACGATCACCAATAATCAGCTCACGTTGACCGCGACCAATAGGGATCATACTATCTACTGATTTCAATCCGGTTTGCAATGGTTGGACCACCGGTTGACGTTGCATAACACCAAGGGCTTTCCGTTCAATTGGCAATGAATGTTCGGTGTCAATGGGACCTTTACCATCCATGGGTATTCCCAATGGATTAACCACACGGCCTGCCATTGCTTCCCCAACGGGAACCTCAACAACACGACCAGTGCGTTTGGCAAGATCACCTTCTTTGACCAATCGGCTTTCGCCAAATAATACCAGACCTACGTTATCTTCTTCAAGGTTAAGTGCCATACCAAATACACCGTTTGGCAACTCAACCAGTTCAGAACTCACAACGTTTTCCAAACCACTTACACGAGCGACACCGTCTCCGATTTCAATGACTTCACCAACTTCGTTTACGTCGATTTGAACATCAAATTTTTCGATCTGTTCTTTTAATAAATTTCTTATTTCGTCTGTTTTGATTTCCATACTCAATTCCAGAATCCTAAGTTATAAGGTCATTGAGATAATAAAGATTCTTTTAGGCTATTTAAACGGCTTGATATTGAACCGTCAAGAAAAACATTTCCTATACGCAGTTTCAATCCACCAATCAAGGATGGGTCGGTAATAGAATTCCATCGGAGTGATTTGCCAGATTTCTGCTCAATTTCTTCAACAATGGCTTTTGACTCTGCATCTGATAATTCAACCGCAGAAAAAATTGTCATATTTTCCACTTCCGATTCTTTTGCCATTAGATGCCGATATGTACGAGCGACAATAGCAATGAGACCAAATGCTTTATTTTCCATAACAACGATCAAAAACTCAATTACAATGGGATGTATTTCCCCATCCAAAACTGATCGGATTACGGATTGTTTTTTCTCATTTGTAATCCGGTGTGTTATGATAAAACCGCGGAAAGTTGGCTCTTTTTTCACCAATACAGCCAAATCAGATAATGATTCTCCAACAGCACTAATCGCGTCTAACTTTTTTGCAACAGTAAACAAACTGCGCGCATATAGTTTTGATTTGCGATTAGGCTTCATTATGGATTTGGATCCGATTTAGTGCGTCTTCAATCAATTGTTTGTTATCCTCTTTGGAAAGATTTTTGGAAATCAGTTTACGGGCAATACTAATTGAAATATCTACCGCTTCTGATTTGATCTCCCCAATGGCACGATCTTTTTCAGTCTGAATGATTTTTTGAGCATTTGCTACAATCTCATCAGACTTTTCTTTTGCTTTATTCAGAACATCATCTTTCAAGCGCTCCGTAATAGCTTTGCCTTCCTGTAGAATGGCCTGAGCTTCTGAACGTGCTTGAGCAATAATATCTTCCGATTTTATTTGCATCTGTTCTAGTTCGAGTCGTGCTTTTTCAGCGTCATCCAATGATTTCCGAATCGTTTCTTCCCGCTTGTCCAACATTGCCAGTAATGGCTTCCAGGCAAACTTTGCCAGGATGTAAAGCAGTACCAAAAACGTCAGAATTGTCCATATGAATAATCCTGGATCGGGTTGTACTAATGGATTCATAAATGATCTCCTAAATGTGATGAAAGTCTTACAAGTGAACGAATGAAAATCATCCGTTCACTTTAATAAAAGACTTAATTATTTCATCAATACAATAAGGAGCACAAATACTTCAGCTAAAATTGCAACACCTTCAAGTAGGAAGAGCGGCAAGTTTATAGCACCAGTGATTTTATCAGCTGCTTCTGGCTGGCGAGCAATGCTCTCAGCTGCTGCTGCTGCAAATTTACCGATTCCAAGACCTGCTCCAATTACAATTAAGCCTAAGCCAATTGCTGCACCAAAATAATGTAAGAACTCCATGAATTAATCCTCCGTCTTCAATTTGAGTTTGTCGTATGAGTAAATTGTTTAATGATGTACATTGATCGCCATCCCTATAAATACTGCTGAAAGCATGGTAAACACATAGGCTTGCACCAGAATAACAATGATCTCCAATGCAGAAATGGCAACCGCTAATGGCACTGAAACCAGCACACCAACACCGATTCCTGCCAAAGCACTGTGGAATAATCCACTAAAGATGAACACAAATGACAATATTGCTAAGATGGCAATGTGTCCACCGGTCATGTTCGCCGCCAAACGCATGGTAAGCGCAAATGGTTTTACGAACATTCCAATGATTTCAATAGGTATAAGAATAATATAAACCGGCCATGCCAAACCCTTTGGAACCAGATTCTTCCAGTGAGTGAAAAATCCGTGTGCCCTTGATCCAGCTAAAATGATTGTAATAAAAGTAATCGTAGCCAAGGCAGCGGTTACATTGTAATTAGCCGTTGCTGTTACCCCGCCATGTAAAATGTTATTAATAAAATTGTGACTATCCGATGCATCTACATGAAGAATAAAACGGTTGATAGCGCCAAGCAAATCGAAAACCGGAATCATTCCAATGGCATTGGCAGAAAGAATGAAGAAAAAGAATGTTAAAATGAGAGGTGTCCAAACCGGAGTGAATTTTTTCCCAATATTTGGCAATATTATTGAGTCACGAATAAACAGTACAACGGCTTCAATAGCGTTCATAAATCCAGATGGAATGGGTCTATCTTGTTTTAAATATTTCCTAACGGTAAAGGAAACGAGACTAAATACGATGGCAGCAACAATCCATAACATAAGCACATGCTTAGTCACAGAAAAGTCAATACCAAAAATAGGTGGTATATGTATAATAGGGTGATCGAGGGAACTGTTTGACACGTGATTTAATATCACTTTACCCGCATCAAAGCCGCCCCCTTCGTGACCGTTTCCAGCTGCACTCATTTTGTCAAATTTTATCGTATATGAGGTTGTTTAAGTAAATAACTGAAATACATCGCTTCTAAAGCATGAAGCACACTAAAAAAGCCCAGAAAACTAATGATAAAATGCCATCGGTTAAAAGTGGAAAAAACAAATAAAAGTATAAAATATGCAGCATACACAACCATCTTTACTCCGAACGCTATTACCATAAATTTTGTCACCTTTGGTGGATCATCCAGGTAAATTTTTGTTACTCGATCTACCGTCCACAAACCGATTAAAAATGGTGGAGCCATACCTAAAAATATTTCAACAGCGAACCTTATATAAAAAACACTAAAAATAAGGAGCAATCCAAACGATAAACCTATGATGTAATATTGAATCCGTTTATACCCTGGAGTGCTAGGGTTTCCAAATAACTTTGATAAGCTCATAAAATCCTACTATAATGCCCAAAATTAAACCAGATAATAGTCCAAAAGGAGACCAACCATAAACAATATCCAATACATAACCGATACCGCCTAGTAATATTATTGCCCCAATGAGTGTATAAGATGCAGATGCGGCAGGGCCAGATTGACGAACAATTTTTTGGAAATATTCAAAGGAGCGTGCTAAGAAATGATCATCATCATTAAAAGCCATGGTTTATTTAATTTCTGACTCATCCTTTTTTATAGGCATATCACACTTACCTTCAAATGTAGCTCCTTCTTCAATGAGAAGTTTTGCACATTCCAAATTACCTATAAGTGTTGATTGCAGCCCAAGCTCTGCTCTATTTTTTACATGGATATTGCCTTCAATAGATCCACCAACATGGATATCACTGGCATCAATATTACCATATACTGCACCCGTTCTGGCCACACGAACGGGACCATTTGTAGAAATATTTCCACGAACGATACCATATACTATTGTACCACCGCTTAATGATAAATCTCCAGTGACTTCTGCATCAGCACCAATCATGGTGTGCACATTATGAAAATCTATTTTACCCGTGTTCTTCAACGCTCAAATCCTTGTCATAATATTGTGGAAAATAATCCATTGGATCTATCGGTTCCCCATCCTTCCATATTTCAAAATGAAGGTGAGGTCCAGAAGATACACCTGTTGATCCAACCAATCCAATAACATCTCCCCTCTTGATCACATCATTGGATTGAACCAAATTCCTTTGGCAATGCCCATAATATGTAAAATAACCATCCCCGTGAAAAAGAATAATCATATTCCCCATATCATAAGTCCATCCGGCGAAAACTACAAATCCAGAAGCTGACGATAATATTGCTTCACCTTCTTTTGCTGCGATATCTATTCCATAATGGTTTTTTCTGCGATAAACCGATGTGCGGCTCATCCGTTGTGTCACGTATCCTTGGAGGGGTAATTGTGAAGGAAAATTCTCTAAAAAAGAAATGGAAAGACTATCATTCATCTTTGCCGGAATAGTCAATGTGTCACCAGATTCATCCACATAGGGTAATTCCATCTCTGGCCCAAGTGTCTTTCGAATGAGAACATCCAACTGTGCCATGCGCTGTAAATCCTGCATGAGACTATATACTTCCATGCGTTCTTCTGCCAATACTTCATATTTAGCAGATAAGGCATCATATTCAAGTGCTTTTGGAACAAAATAATAGCCAAACCCAATTAATAAGATAATGAATATTGAAAGGAGTGTAATCCAAAGTCGTACAGAGTTACGCTTTAGTACAAATTGCTTGTTCTGGTCATCATTGTCAGGAATAATTAGAACGGTGTACTTTGTCGATTTCATATAATATAAAGGTTCGTATTAGGTCTGAATAATTTCGATGATACGTTCCAGATCATCGTCTGAAAAATAGGAAATTTCTATAGTTCCTTTTCCTTTTGTCCCTTTGATTTTGACTTTCGTCCCTAATGCACTTATCAACTGATTTTCCAAATGTTGAAATTGTGCGTTGGCTTTTGTGATTTTTGTTTTTTTCAATTTCGTTGAGGCCGATGCCAACGCTTCTGATTGCCGAACGCTTAGACCATCATCTACTATTTTTTTCCATAATTTTAACATGGCGTGAGGGGTTTTTGTCATTAATATAGCCCGACCATGCCCGGCGGTGATTCCCCCTTGCTTTATGCTTTCTTTAATCTCAGAGGGTAAATGCAATAATCTTAAAGCATTGCTTACGGTTACTCGTTTTTTTCCAACAGCCTGGGCAATCTTTTCCTGCTGTAATCCAAACTGGCTATTTAGGAATGCATATCCTTCCGCTTCTTCGATGGGATTTAGGTTTTCACGTTGGATATTTTCTATCAACGCCATCTCCATCATATCGGCTTCGGATTTCGGTTCAATTACGTAGCCTGGGATTTTCTTTAATCCAATCCGTTTTGAAGCGCGCAACCGCCTTTCACCGGCAATCAGGACGTAATGATCGTCTTGCGCATGAACCGTAATTGGTGTGAGCAATCCTTTTTCTTTTATCGATGCGGCTAGCTCTTCTAGCGCTTCATCGTCAAATGTTTGTCGAGGTTGATGCGGATTTGGAGCAATATTATCTATGGGGATTTCAAATACACCCGGTTTCTGTGCTGAATCTAGTTCATCCGCTGGGCGGATTAATGCTTCAAGTCCTCGACCTAATCGATTAGCGTTCACGTTCTAAAATCTCCTCGGCTAATTCCATATAATTTTTTGCTCCAGTTGAATTGGCATCGTATAACAGAACCGGCTTACCAAAACTTGGTGCCTCACCCAATCGCACATTTCGATGAATCACTGTTTTAAACAATGTATCCTCAAAGTAACTACGCACTTCTTCCGCAACTTCCTTTGTCAAATTTAATCGCGAATCATACATAGTTAACAAAACACCTGTAATGGATAATGTAGTATTTAAGTGTCTTTGGATTAATCGAATTGTATTTAATAACTGACCTAATCCTTCAAGTGCATAATACTCGCATTGGATGGGAATAATAACCGAATCTGCTCCTGTTAACGCATTAATGGTTAATAGACCCAGGGATGGCGGACAATCAATGATGATATACTCATATTGATGTCGAATTGTTTCGAGAGCATTTTTTAATTGATATTCTCTCGCCATTAAACTCACCAATTCAATCTCTGCGCCAACTAAGTCATGCGTAGAAGCAATTAGATCAAGGTTTTCAAATTTTGTAGTCGTGATACATTCTTTAATAGGTTGTTGACCTATAAGTATATCATAAATAGATTTATTTTCCTTTTCAAATAAATCTTTAACACCAACAGTAGCGTTAGCTTGAGGATCCATATCAATAAGGAGTGTTTTTACTTCTGTAACTGCCAGGCTTACCGCAATGTTCACGGAAGACGTCGTTTTACCCACGCCTCCTTTTTGATTTACGATAGCTATTATCTGTCCCATTTGGTCATACTGTGTTTGGTTAAAAAAATGAACGCAAAATTACAACATGATCGCTCGAATTCCACGAGTGGATGTGAATTAGCATATATTTGCATATTGGGGTGAAATTGTCCAAACTATCCATAACAGAAAACAGATTGCATCTCCCGATGAGTTGGGAACGCAATGACATTTATCCTTTCTTCCATGTTCCATCTACCATCACCAATCTTCTGTGAAACTCCACTATTTCAACAATCCAATATTTAGTAACTTTATGGACATTTTATAACATGAAAAACTATTGAAAATATCATGAAAGCCTTAGTAAAAATATCGCCTGAAAAAGGTATCTGGATGGAAGACGTTCCTCTCCCTCAAGTTGGGACAAATGATGTCTTAGTAAAACTCCATAAAACCGCCATCTGCGGGACTGATTTGCACATCTACTTATGGGACAATTGGTCACAGCGAACTATTAAAACTCCTATGACTATCGGACATGAATTTGTTGGTGAAATTGTTGAAATTGGTCCTGGAGTTACCCATTATTCTGTCGGCGATCGCGTGTCAGGTGAAGGACACATAACCTGTGGATATTGTCGAAATTGCAGAGCCGGGAAGCGCCATCTCTGTCATAGAACCATTGGAATAGGTGTAAACCGCGACGGGGCTTTCGCAGAATACATGGTTATACCAGAACGGAATGTCTGGCCTGTACATAAAGACATACCTTCCGACATTGCTGCTTTTTTTGATCCCTTTGGGAATGCCACTCATTGTGCCTTATCCTTTGAAATGATTGGTGAAGATGTCCTCATCACTGGAGCAGGTCCCATTGGCATCATGGCGGTGGCAATCTGCAATTTCGTGGGGGCACGTCATGTAGTCATTTCGGATGTAAATGATTACCGACTTAACCTTGCTAAGAAGATGGGCGCATCGAAAGTGATCAATGTTGCCAATGAATCTATTGCAAGCTGTCTCCCAGAATTAAACATGTCTAATGGTTTTGATATTGGATTGGAAATGTCTGGCAACCCAAAAGCATTTAAGGATATGATACACAATATGTATCATGGTGGGCGAATTGCCCTTTTAGGGCTGCTCCCGCAATCGACCCAGATCAATTGGGATGAAATAATTTTCAAGGGACTGCACATCAAAGGTATCTATGGTCGAGAAATGTTTGAGACATGGTATAAAATGACACAAATGCTTAGGGGCGGATTGGATATCTCAGGAGTTTTGACACATAAATTCCATATTGATGATTTTCAAAAAGGGTTTGAAATCATGGAATCTGGACAATGTGGCAAAGTTGTATTGGAATGGGATTAGTATCCAATAAGGATTATACATCCAACATATAGTGTATTTTACTTATTTAAAGAGGGAACAACAATAAATCCCCCTTATCAAAGGGGGACATTGGGGGTTATATCTACCTGATGAAAATTATTTGGAAGAAATGGGGTTAATTGTTTTACGATATGATGATATGGATATTAAAACCAATCTTCATGAAGTTGCATCTGACATTGAAAACCGGATAAAAAATAATGAGAAATAATTACACACCCCAATCCGATTTTAATATCGGATTTCCCCTCTTGACAGAGGGGATTAACTTATACGGATAGATTTCAACTCTGAACAAAAGATTATAAAGGAACAACCATGACCAAAAGTCAAACTATTTACAGAAGCATTCTTGATCAAATTGAATCTGAAGGATTATACAAAAAAGAACGGATTATTACTACACCACAGCGTGTGGCAATCCAAACGAGTGAAGGTGGTGAAGTCTTGAATTTCTGTGCCAATAATTATCTTGGGTTAGCAGACGATCAAGATGTAATAGATGCTGCAAAAAATGCCCTCGATGAGCATGGCTTTGGAATGGCGTCTGT
>JABMOV010000175.1 GCA_013203145.1 Fidelibacterota bacterium | reverse complement strand
GTTGGATATTCCAAATCTTGGAGCGGTGAATGGTGATTATTCAGGTGGTACATTGGAGTATTCCCGCCAATTAAAAACCATGTTGTTTTCAATCGGAATTGGTTTTGGAAAATTAAATGGTGATGTGGATGTTTCAACGCCTGTACTTGGTCGCGAAATCATCCTCCCAATCGCACATCGGGCTAAAGTGAATCTAGGTGGTTCTGTCAGCACACAGCTGGTAAAAATCCACCGACGGTTTCAATTTCTTATATTTGATATTGAATTTTCTGCTGCTTACCATCATGGCTATTATGATTTACAACTGGACGGAAAAGCCGAGTTGGAATTTGGGCTATCATCCGTGCCTATTGACTCTCCATTGCACTACCATTTTCATTTATTCAAATTGCACCCAATATTAATAAAACAATTTGAGTCTGTTTCAATTTCTTATGGATTTTCACAACTTTTACCTTTTGTAGTTCGAACGGATGATAGTCCCATTAGTTTTACACCTACAGAACAAAAAATAGATCGGAAAACCCGTGGTGGGTATTCACATCAGATACAAATTTCTTATTCATTTTAATATTTCCTAATATCAACCCTCACACCAAATGGAGTAATGATTAGTCGAATCCTATTCATCCATTGACCACAAAGTGGTGGTAAATTATCGATTCAACGATTTATACAAATGACATTCTTAATCATAGTATTAACCGTATTGAGCCTCATCCACGGATATGTGGGTTTCAGGATTATACCCTCTTTGGGTCTAGCTTCACCATGGATTATTTCAGTATGGATGTTGATAATTGTTTTAACCCTCCTCCCCATCGCCGGACCCATACTACGTTTTCAAGGATTTGAGAATCGTCTCACCGACATCTTATCATGGGTGGGTTATACCAGTTTGGGATTTTTCGTGCTCACTTTTTTGACATTAATAGCTCGCGATCTTGGCTGGACACTATGGACAGGCGGTACTACACTTATATCATCAGCACAGAAACCCGTATTTAATCCTGATCGTCGCGATGCGCTCATTTATTTAATGAATATCGGTTTGCTCACCATGACCAGTGGATTGTCCGCCTATGGATTTTATCAGGCACGGCGCGATCCCAAAATTATTAAAGTTGATATACCAATCAATGGACTCCCCGAATCATTGCACGGTTTCAGGATCGTGCAAATATCTGATTTGCATGTTGGTCCTACTATTAAACGTGATTTTGTTGAAGGCGTGGTAAAACAAGTACAAAATCTTAACCCTGATCTCATCGCAATGACTGGTGATTTAGTCGATGGTTCAGTACGCCATCTTTCATATGATGTGGCGCCGTTGGTTAACCTATCTGCCCCATATGGAAAATATTTTGTGACTGGCAATCATGAATACTACTCCGGTGTAGATCTATGGTTACAAAAAACGCAAGCACTGGGATTCACTAATCTTGTGAATGAAAATGTTACTGTTGACATCCATGGTGCAAAATTAAATATTTCAGGTGTAACAGATTTAATGGCAACTCAGGTAAATAAATCCCATGTTACCGATCCTGATAAAGCAATGCTGGGTGTCCCACAAGATTCAACAAAACTGATGCTGGCTCATCAACCGGGATCCATCAATGATGCTCAACGGTTAGGTGTTGATCTCATGTTAGCGGGTCATACCCACGGTGGTCAATTTAAACCATTCGATTTTGCAGTCTCCAAAGCCCATCTCTATATTGCAGGGTTGCACAACCACAAAGGGACGTGGATTTATGTTAATCGTGGCACGGGATATTGGGGACCTCCTCTGCGAATTGGAATCCCAAACGAGATTACCGTATTAACACTAAAACAAGCTTAGTTTTATTTATACTAATGGTTAAACTTTATATGGCTATTAAAATTGGAATGAATCATGATTCAAGACATTAAACCAATTGTAACCTGGTCCGACGATTGGGTCACTGGTATTAAAATTATTGATGATGACCACCGCCATCTGGTTGATCTGATCCAGAAATTATTCCATTCTATGATGACAGAAAAAGGAACGACATTTATTAGAACTATTTTTGTCGAATTAATCAATTATACTAATACCCACTTCAATCGTGAAGAGCGCATGTTTAAGAAATATGGTTTTGATGAACTCGATCGGCACAAAATTCTCCACGAACAATTAGTTGAACAGGTTCTTGCCAAGGGCAAACATATCCTCAATAAAGGCCGTCAAAAAGATTTGAGTTTTGAATTATTAGACTTCTTTAAGGATTGGCTGGAAAATCATATCATCAAAGAGGATTTGAAGTTTAAGACATTTCTAATCAAGAATAATATTCAGGTATAAGAAATATGACATACAAAATATGGGAAAACTTAGAGCAAGTTGAAAAATACGCCAACAAGCGCTACAAATCTTGGGATCAACGTTGGATAAGCAATCGCGAATTAAACATGGTAGCGCAGATGGTAGCGGAAAATAATTTATCCGGTCCTATTTTGGATTGCCCTTCAGGATTCGGTCGATTTCATCACATATTATCAAAAGCGGGTGAAGTGCATGGAGCAGATTTGAATCATTTCGCAGTTGAATACTACAATAAATTTATCTCTGACAACCCGCCTGCCATTGAAGCCCGGGCAGAAGATTTACCTTTTCCTGACAATCATTTTAAGGGCGTGTTTAGTTTTCGCTTAATTCAGCATATCCACACACCAGAAGATCGAATTGCCATATTAAAAGAATATGCCCGCGTAAGCAGTCATTGGGTTATTGCATCGCTCTATGTTTCAAGTTGGCTTCATTTATTACATCGTTCCATAGTAAAAATGCCGTCAAAAATCACAATGATTACTCAGAATCAATTAATTGAAGAAGCCAAATCTGCCGGATTAAAACTAAAATCTATGGATTCGGTAATTCCCGGATTACATGCAAATAGGATTTGCCTATTTACTCCGGAAAAATGACTTAATCCGTTTTCGTCGGTGTCTGTAGTTTGACAACTTGGCTCGATATAAAAAATATTTTTCTTCCCAGTGGATGTCGATTCCACATTCCTTCATATATATTTTAAAAAAGGTTTTTCTTAATTCAATTGTATGTGATGTCCCGGAATCCCCAAAATATATTTTTGCTAAATCCTTGAGCCGTCGATGGAGTGTAGGTTTACGAATTTTTGCTCTATTCAAATCAATCAAATATGTTTTATTTTTCTCATCAATTAATATATTCCCCGTTGTTAAATCACGGTGGAAAATTCCATGTTCATGCATCCGTGAAATATTGATGGCCAAATCACCTACTATTTGATTTCCATCATTTAAATGGAAATCGGTTTTCAAGTATGATCGTAATGTAATATTTGGTGATATACAATCCGTGATAAATACATTTGATTCTATAAATCCAAATTTTCGCTTTGTATAGACATATAGTGGTTTGGGTGTTCTTGCACTGGCTTTTAATAACGCATGCGCGATGGCCCAGCTTACTTGAGCACGACTCTGGATAAATGGATATAAATAATAATGAGCCAGATTTCTCCAACCAAAAAGCTTTACAACAACTGTGTCGTCATTCGATTCAACATTCGCAACGATGTTCGGGTTGCGATCAAATATAATTTGTGCGTCTTGTTCAAGTTTTAAACGATCTGTAATTCGTTCCAGCGATAAAAATTCCGGCAGAGTTCCTTTTGTAGAAACTGTGATCAATTGGTAATAGATTTGCTTTTATTCATTCTTCAAAACGATAATTTATTCTACAACAATATCAGCATTCTCCACCAGCACCTCATATAGATATCCATATCCAAAGTCCTTGTCCAAAACTACTTTTCCGGAAACAATAATCTGATCACCAATTTCAACATTTTTATTTGTGGTGACAGTTAAATCATATAATCCATCATGGGCTGTCCCATCCTGAATATGAATCCAGTTTGTATTCATGATTTGTGGACTGAATTTGACAACTTTTCCACGAACTTTTACGCTCTCACCGTTCAATGATTTCTTATCTCTGTAAATGTCGGCAATTGTCAATCCATCTTCGAGTGGTTTCAATCCAGAAACTGTATTCTTCATCGGTTCTTGAACACCTTGTTGTCGATTCGCCATGCTGGTTGGATTTTTCATCATATTTCCAATAGTAGTACCAGTGGTTAAATCATTCGCAAAATATATGCTCTCAAATGTTCGGTCCAGACTCGTACTTTTGAAATTCTCCATGGGTAATTCATCTTTAAAGGTAACTTTATCTCCCACTGAAATTGACATTGTAGATGCGGCTACCCAAATATCTTCCCCATCCTTTTTTATGCGCATATACGTATAGCCACCACTGTTCATTGACTCTTCAACGACTCCCGTGATGGTACCAGATGCAGCTTGAGCCAGTGCATCCTTGGTTTGATAGGGAGTATCCTGATTTTTTTTTGCACATCCGGCAAAAATGATTAATGTTAACATAACACTGAAATAAATATACTTCTTCACAACTGCTCCTGGATTTTTAAGATCATATGACTAAAAACGTTCAAATAATAGACCATTAAGTTCCAGCAAATTGTATCTGCAATTCAATACTTATTGGTACATAATTACATTAACGAGGAATCAATGAAATGGGATATAAACAATTCGAAAATTATGTGATGATATTTTATGTCTACATAATATATCTAGATGTGCAAGGGTAACATTACAGATTTCGTGTGTTAGTTCATTGCGATAATCTATGGCAATATTTTTATCAGCTTTCGTAGTGTATGATGTTGAAGCTTCCGCCACCATAGATTTATCCTCTAATATCTCATCGTTACGTTAAAGAGTAACATGGTAAGTTAGAGAACCATTAATTACATATTTGGTTCGAAGTTTCCAATCCTTTGGTCGTTCTAATTTGTATTCTTTCAACTCAACAATTAATATGAGCTCTGATCCATCCTCAATTACGCTGAACCGGCTATTCATGAAGTCAGCGAACATTGGTTTGAAGGTTTGATCAATGTATGTTGGTCGACTCTTCAACTCGCCCAATGAACCGGCATCTTTATATCTTAATCCTCGAGTCTTATGTTTCTCTCCAAGATCACTCTTAAAGATATAGCTAATATTATTGGTAGTATTTTTTGTCATATTAATCGTTAGCATTTCTGAAAGTTCAATACTTGGGATATTAGGACCACATCCTATCAAAAATATTAAAAGAAGTCCTAAAAAACGTGTAACGTATTTACTCATGGTTAACTCCTTTTTATTCATAATTAAAATGTAGCAACATCGTGTTCATTTTATATTAATGTAAAAATCTGTGTTGATTTTCAATACAAGGTTTAGCCTTGTTCAATAACATAATTAAAAGCATGTTGAACAAATTCCTTTAAAACATCTGAATCTTTAATATCAACATGAACCCATTCCCTCATTGCGGATCCTTTCCCACGTGGATCAAACAACCGTGCCTTAGGAAGCGCAAGTGCATTTACATGAGCCATTCCGGTTAATTTGAAAGCTAAATCTTTACCCCACAATACCAGAAATACCTTATTCTGGCTTTTAAGGCACGGCTTTCCAAACCATTTGCTTATTTCGACTTTATCTTCTGACAAAAAAGTATTAGCGATTTCGTTCAGAGTTTCAACAGTTGCCATTTTGTATTCTCCATATCAAATTAAGTGTTAGTCTAAAGTAATTCATTCATAAATTACTGAAAAATCTATATGAACCGATTTCATCCAGTTCCTGGGCGAAGGGAGGTTCTTCACAACGGTCTTGTATTTCTTGTTGAAATGCTTTAAAGCAATATCTGCCATCAGCTGCTTCAAATGCATGTTCTCCTGACGAATTTTGGTATTGGTTTCACGCATGGTATCACCTCCTAGACGTTTCTTACCTGCTTCTAAAAAGTCTCGGCTCCATTTATAATATATATTCTGGTGGATACCTTCACGACGACATAACTCTGCAATGCTAGTCTCATCACGAAGACCGTCAAATATAATCCTGATCTTTTCTTCTGCTGAATATTCCCTATGGATCCTTCTTTTGATCTCACGAACCGTCTTTTCGGCACTTCTTTTGGGAACCATCTTGCTTCCTTTCCTTCAGTGGCAATTTACCCAAAAGTTTTACCTTAACTTTTTAATTGAAAAGTCCGAAAGATTTAAAAGACCTACAGAAAAAACTGGATGATTTACAGTGACTTAAAAAGACCATTTACACAAAACTATCTACACCCCCCATTTTTTTGTTGCAACATCAGCTTTTTCAATTGCATCTAAGATCATTGCCTCATGCTTCGAAGAATCTTCCCAAAGTTTTTGACCTTCCTTTGGCAACAGATGAATGGGATCATAATAGAGATAGACCATTTTATCCTGAACACTGGGGCTACGGTAAACAGAAATGCCAGTTATCTCATCATAATAATCATAACTGTGAATATCCCGCTTCCCACCACCACCAGGTGCATCAGTAACAAAAGTAGGGGTGTTAAATCCGGCTGTTGCACCTCTCACGTGGCGTTCTAGTTCAAGAGAATCTTTGAGAGCTGTTCTCATTTCTTCCGTCCCTTGAACCATGTCATGTTGATAAACATAATAGGGCTGGACATTCATTAGAGCTAGTTGTCTCACCAGGTTTATCATTTCTTCGGGCGTATCATTGACCCCCCGAATAAGGACACTCTGATTTCGAACCGTGACACCAGCCTTAAAAAGGAGATTCATCGCTTCTCGGGTAATGGAAGTAATTTCATTGCTATGATTAAAATGAGTATGAACAACAACCTCCTTCCCCATTTCCCGGCCTTGATTGACAATATCAATAATGGCATTTGTCCAATCTGGTTGAGAAATAATTTTCATGGGCATCACTGCTGGACCTTTTGTAGCAAAGCGCAATCGACGTACATGGGGAATGGCCAATAAGATTTCCCCTATCTGTTTAATGCGGTGAGATTTCAACATATACGTATCTCCTCCAGAAATTACGATATCCTCTAATTCTGGCCGTGAAGCAATATAGGCGAATGCCTGGTTCCATTTATTGGGGACAGCTTTAAAACTCATTTTTGTCACCTGATCAGTATCGCTTCCGATGGCATAGCTGCGTGTGCAGAAACGGCAATAAACGGGACACACATCAGTGGGTAGGAAGAGCGCTTTATCAAAGTAGCGATGCACGAGACCTGATGTTGGAGAATCTGCCTGTTCTTCGAGGGAGTCCAATGTCAGTTTGGGGTGATCCGGTTTATGAGTAGATGCTACGGGTAGGAATTGAATACGCAGGGGGTCATCATAAGGGTTGTCCCAGTCTATCAAACTAATAACGTAAGGGGAGAGCCGTATATTCATGGGAGCTAATCTCATTCCCTCGCGAACATCATCTAGAAATGACCCAGGAACCAGGCCCTCTAAAAGTTCCTCAAGGTGATCTACTTTTGTGGCAGTATGGCTATTTTGGAACCCCACATCCATAAAGGTTGCATGATCAACCCCCTTAAAAGCCGGAATTTTATCCCAAAAAACATCAGAGACGAAATCCCTATGGGTCAACTCTTGAGCAGTCACAGGGTCTTTTATGGCATCAGGGATCGAAACCTGACTTATATCCTGTAGACCTGCCTGATCAGAAACCATGTCCGGGAGATCATCTATTGTATCAGCATCGTGGTATTGTTTTAAGTCTTTCTTTGAGTGAATCTGTTTATTCAAAATGAATCTCCGATTTCGGTTTATTAAAGGTGGACAATTTGTTTGTACCAGACATTCATGCTCTCGATGGAACCACTGATATTTGTATTGTTGATAAGGGTACCGGCAAATTCATAGTCCGCACGAGCAAAGGTAATATTCATACCGTGAGAGACAGCACGGGCTATGGTATAGGTCGTGTCTATAGGTTCCGGAATCATGGCAACTTCCATGTGATCGAGAAGAATCTGACCTAATTGATGTCCCCTGTGGACTGGATTGGTGGCAAAGTCAGTCATCTCAACGCTGCGAGTATCATAGTCCAGTTCTGCAGCTGCGGCTGCCACAATTTCTCCCTCGTGCTTGATAATAAAATAACGAACATCCTCAGTCATGCTGTTGGCAATAAAGAGAGGATCATCAATGGGAAACGGATAGGAGGCGAAGACTTCTCGATACAGCAAAGCCAAGTCCGCACTATCCGTTATTTCAGCTTCCCTGATAGAGAAATCGCTTGAGAGTGAAGTACTTTTTCGAGAAACACCGCGGACAAGTGTGGCAGATTTTACTTTCATAATCTCGCGTGTTTTACCTGGTTTTTTGCGTTTTTTCGTAAGAAAGTTGGACATGAAAGCGATACCCCTGGGAATTTCACCCAATTCCGGAATGCGTGCCTCTTCTTCATACCCACGGGCTACAAATGTGGTAATTAATGAGATGGGCACCTTCGCAAAGATTTTTGAATAGCCATTTTCAGTCGCCAGCGTTTTAACAAAATCAATCACCTCCTCACATTCATCAGGATCGAGTTTCATAATATATACCCGGTCACTTAAGGGTCCATGTTGGATGAGACTGTTTCCGTGTTTAAGAATGATATCAGACATGGTTCTGCTCCTTTGGAATTTGATTGATAGACGAGATCGTGTAGAGGAGCGCAGCAGACAATAACATTCCATAAAAGGTGGGATCAAGACCCAAAGGCAATTCAAACCTTCCAAGAATAAGGACCAGTGTTCCACTCCCTCCCCCGATCATGGCCCAAAAAGCACCTTGGGACGTGGCACCTTTCCAGTAATATGCCGCCAGGGTTGGAACAAATAGACCGGCGACCATAAATTGATAGGCATACAGAATTGTATCAAGTACCGAAGTGAAATAGCCGGCTAATAAAATGGCAATCAGGCCAACAGCCAGAGTCATAAGTTGTGAAAGTCGCATAAGCAAACGATCATTAGGCTGGGTTTTAAACCACTTTTCTACCAGATCGTTCATGAAATTACCAGAGGAGGCCATGATGCATGAATCGGCCGTGGACATAATAGCTGAAAAATAACTGGCAATGACGATTCCAGTTATGCCAATTGGAAGCACTTCTCTTAGTAGTATGGGTACACCCATTTCTGCCTCAACATCAGGGATCAGAACGCGGGCCAGGATTCCCAGGAAAACCCCCGTAAAAGCCATTACGGGATATTCAAACGCCCCGGCGATATACCAGGCTCTCTTGGCATCTTTTACCGTCCTGCTGGCATACACCCGCTGGTAAAGTGTCATGGCTACCAACCAAATAGGCACAATCGTAAGTAACCAGTTAACAAAAGTGATCATTTTTAGGTTTGTCAGGGAGAAAAATCCATCAGGTACTTGTTCAATGAGAGCCTCTAGACCACCGACTTCACGCAAGGCGAAGGGGATAGCGAAGAGGATTAAGCCACTGATGAGAATGATCCACTGTATTGTATCTGTGTATATCACAGCCTTCAGCCCGCCGAGGACCGTATACCCCACAATGATAAAACCAATTACATAAATAGAAAATGTGAGAGGAGCAACTCCCCAGGGCGCCTCCATGATGACTGAGCCAGACAACAGTTTTGCACCAGCTAGAATTTGACCACTGGTGAAGCCCAGATACCCAACGCCGGAGATAATGGCAGCAACAACGGCGACTTTTCTATTGTAGCGATGGTTCAAGAAATCGGGGTAAGTCATGAAATTGTACTTCATGTCAAGTGTCTTGATTTGTGGAATGATAAAAACTGCAGACAACCATGCTCCCAGCAATCCGGTAAAAAGCAGCCAGCTCCCTGAAAGACCCATCACATATCCCAGCCCACCCAGGCCGATGGAGAAGCCACCACCAACATCCGTTGCGGCGATTGATAATCCGATATGGGATGGAGATATCTGGCGACCCCCAACGAAGTAATCTTCAGCCGATTCATTCTTACGGTAGAAATAGTAGCCGACCCCCAATATTATCAGCATATATAACCCAAAGATAACGTAGTCTAGAAAAAACAAAGGGACTCCTTTACTGGCATTTTATCCTTGCTGACCAACATGAAATGTTCACCATAATCCAAACCGGGCTTTTCCAGCTTGGGAAAAAGATGATTCTGAAGTACTGGAAGAAGTTTATTATTATTGCTCTTTATTTTATAGCCGATCTTCAGAGGTTCATCGATAAATGGCTTGAAGATTTCCTCCTGCTCATTCGAAACCCTGAGCCTGACGAATAATTGCACATGAATACAGTGTTCTGCCTTATCTGATAATGAAAACATTTTAATCTTCAGCATTCCTGAATAACCGAAGAGTCGCTTTATTCAGGAGAGTGTAATACTGTCGTATGTTATGGAATAAACCTTTTTTCTCGCATTGTGTTGGTATGATTGTTTTGGTTGAGATGTAATTACTTCTTGCCTGAAATTATTTCAGCAGTTTCCAGGATAGGTGCAGCTTCAATAGAGTCTGCTCCCATCAAATTGACGATTTTCAATAGTGATGCTGTAATATTGGCCTGTTCATGGTCAGGCAATTCCTGAAGAGCCTTGAGTAAATCTTCCTGTAGTGGTGAGGGTACTTTCTTAAGCAAGGCTTTTCCATCTATAGTGGCGATTGCATTCCAGTTTCTACGATCATTGACATCTCGCTCCCTCACGATATATCCTTCGTGCTCTAAGCGATCCAATATTCCTACAACTGTACTGGGGCTTAAATATGCCTGTTTGGCAATCTTAGTAACTGTGGAGGATCCGCTATTCACGATAATCCCCAAACATATCAGTTGGGGAGCTGTAGTGTTGTGTGTTGCTTTAAGCTTTCTGGAGTGGATATCAATTGATCTAATGATCTGTCTTAGGGCTTGTAGAATCTGAAGATCGTAAGGTAGGCTATCTCCCTTACTCTGCGACTTTGACTTTGTTACCATGGCATCTCTTCAGTTTTTGAATTTTGATGATTAACTCCTTTTAATATAGGAGATTCTAATATTATTCACAACTCAAATGATTACTGCTCTAATCTTTTCTGCACTACACTCTTAGGAAACTGAGAGATGTCTTCATATATTACGAGAGTCTTTTTGAGTTGTCTGGTAACTTCACTTAATCCATATGGACAGCCCATGCAATTTTGAACGCGTGCCTCAGCTCTCCCGCATAGGCAGCAGTTCGAGCCCTGATCCCTGTACATGTAGTTCCCAGATGAGTGCAGTTCAAGTTCAGCACCTTATCTCAATCATGAAAAGGAGACGAAATGAAGACCTGGGTTTGGCTGAGAAGAGAATAGCACTGTATCAGTCGTAGATGGATAATCGACAGTAGCAGCGCAATCGTTAAATAATGATAATATTCAAAGCAGAGGAATAATCAATGAATCAAAAAAGCGATTCTGTCTCAAGAGACAGCTCAAGCCCAGCACCTACGGCGTAAATAAATGACCGATATCATCAGCTCATCCGTTTTATTGTTAATGCTCCTCAATCCATTCCTGGTGGTAGTCTACCTTATTGACGTAATGCAGAAAAAGGAAAGCAAAACATTCCGTCATGTGATGTTGCGTGCCGGCATTATTTCAACCGTCGTGTTTTGTATTTTTGCCATCCTCGGCGACACTGTTTTTTCAGAAATTATGCAAGTAGAATTTGCCTCCTTTCAGATTTTTGGCGGCATTGTCTTTCTGCTCATCGGTCTCCAGTTTGTTTTTCGTGGTCCACAGGCAATTGAAATTTTAAGGGGAGAATCAGAGCATTTGGCAGGCGCTATCGCAATGCCGATCTTAATCGGCCCCGGCACCATTAGCGTGAGTGTTCTTATTGGTAAAAGGCTTGATCCAATGATGGCAGGTATAAGCATATTTGCTGCTATGGCCATCTCCATTGTCATCATACTTCTACTCAAATCTCTGCATGACATTGTGCGTACACGACATGAACGGTTGATTCAAAAATATATCGAAATAGCTGGCCGAATCACAGCGCTTTACGTTGGAACAATCTCAATCGAAATGATAATGCAAGGGATTCGCACATGGGCAGGCAAGTTCTGAATATGACCACACCGAACCAATCACTGCTCTAATCTTTTCTCAGGTCTGTCCAAAACGTTTGAAGCAAAAAGATAAAAATGGCTTCCAGTTCTCTAACTTTAATTTAGACACCCGAAAGCCACTCTTTTTGGCTTACCTACCGGAAGTACTTCCTTATTTCAACAACATCATCTTTCTGGTCTGTACAAACTCACCTGCTACTATCTGGTAGAAATACATCCCACTCGACATGTTGGATGCATCACAAAGGATTGATTTATGTCCTACATCCTGAGTTTCAGATACCAGTGTTGTTACTTCCCTGCCTGCTAAATCAAAGATAGTGATCTGGACATCCGATCTTTGGGGTAGATTGTAGCGAATGTTGGTTGTAGGATTGAAGGGGTTGGGGTAATTCTGATATAATATAAATTCCTCTGGTTGTAATGATTCATTTCCCGCCGACAATGTTGGACTACCTGCATTTATCCAAGCGGTTTGCCAAATAGAAGCTAAATCAATAATGGCTCTATGGATTGCATCAATGGTTAATGAATCAAGTTCTTCCCAAAGCACACTATAATATGTCGAATTGTAATTTGGGTCTTGGGCATACGCTAAATCATCGGCAGCAATGATATCGCTAACATAAGGATATACATCCTCGATGTATTGAAAAACTGAATCTATTGTACTATTCCAGTAAATACTCGTGGAATTGGGAAGCGGTAATTGTGGCAAATGGGAATTAATCATTTGAGTTTCATATCGTGAATGAATCCCATAGTTGCCGGTTGATTGCCCATTATAATTCAAAGTCAGATGGAGTGGATTGTGAGAATCTGCTACGTAATGTCCAAGTTCTGCCGCAACCTGCCAGGCTGATTCCCATTGCCCTGTGGACATGAGCACCGTCAAACTGTCCGTCCACAGTTCAACCACCCAGGGAATTGTCCCATTCCCTATAACAACGTTGTACCCATAGGCCGCGACCATTTCATCCCAATCGTGGGGTAATGTTCCATCAAAAAACCCAGCGTAATAATCAATATCAATATAATGATAATATCCCGGTAAACTGCCCTGATCCGGGTCTGTTGAATGTTGGTTGAGATATTCACGATAACTTTCAAAAAAGCCCATTTCCTGTGGTAAATAATCCACAGCATTTTCATTGACGTAACGATGAGTTTCCCATCCCCAGGCATATACTTCATCTTGTACTATGAAAGTAAAAAAAAATACAATAGATACTAACATTCCAAATTTATTGTTCATTTCAACAACACCATCTTCCGGGTTTGTACAAACTTCCCTGCCCTTATCTGATAGAAGTACATACCACTTGCAGCACGTGAAGCATTCCATTCAATTGATTTATATCCTACTTCTTGAGTTTCAGAGATTAATGTTGTTACTTTTCTACCAAGTATATCGTAGATGATTATTTGGACGTCTGATCTTTTTGGTATTTCATATTCGATCGTTGTGATTGGGTTGAATGGGTTAGGGAAGTTCTGTTGTAAAAAGAAATTAGTAGGTAAAGTGGTAACGTCTTCTTGGATTCCAACAGTAAACTCTTCTTCAAATAAATACCTGATAAATTTTCTCTCAAATCATATTAAAACGGAGATTATAAATCTACCAAATACAACCAAGGGGAAAGACCCTATTTCGACAAAATCTGTAATTAAAATTGGGCAAGAATTACATTGGGAGAAACAGGAAACAATGTGGTTTACATTGGTGCAAAAAAATTAAACAAGCTTACTTATTTTCTCTAACAGCTTCTCTCTATTCATTGGTTTTGATAGATAATCGTTACAACCGGCCACTATACAATTCTCCTTATCCTTGGTAAAAGCATGTGCCGTCGTTGCCACCACCGGTGTCTTCTTCCAGGTCTTGGTCTTCCGCATCCAGCGAACCAGGTCTAAACCATCTTCATTACCCACCAATGATAAATCCAATAAGACCAGTTCTGGGGAGTTTTTCTTCATCTTTTGTTTTGCTCCCGCCACCGAATCGGCCACATCAATTTCATACTGATCCCTGAGAAAAACCCCCATTAGTTTATGAGTGTCGGGATCATCTTCCACTAACAATACCAGTGGCTTTTCTATCGGTTCAGCCGTTGAAGTTATTTCTACTTCCTCTTTTTCAACCCGCTTTTCAGTAATACGTTTATTAACCGATTTATCCGAAGGATCCTCTGGAAAGGTGAGCGTAAAGGTTGTTCCAACACCTTTGGTGCTCTCAACCTTTACAGCTATATGATTCAAATCCAAGTGGCGTTTCGCGATGGACATACCTAGCCCAATCCCCTGATATTTCTTGGTGTAGCCCTCACTTTCCTGGGAAAAGACTTCGTACAGTTTATTCAGGTAATCTTCAGCTATCCCGATCCCCGTATCCCGGATTGACAGGACATAATGTTTTGGTTTTTGTTCCAATAACACCGTGATCTTTCCCTGGTCAGTATACTTGATCGCATTATCAATTATATTCGAAATCGCTTGAGATATACCAAGTTGATCAACTTCAATTATAGCGGTTTCAAGTTCCGCTTCATAAACTAACTCTAAACCCTTTTGAGTAGCAATCATTTCAAATTCCTGCACCAGATTCTTGACCAGTGTACACAGATCAAGGTGTTCCATGTAAAGGTTATAAGTTCCCGCTTCAATCTGGGATATGTCCAGGATCTCATGCACCGTATGCAGTAACCGGGTGCCGCTCTTCTTAACTATATCAAAGAATCCTTTCTCCTCTTCACTGACCAGATTACGGGTACTCATCTCAATTAGATTCGTAAAACCCATGATGGCATTTAAAGGAGTTCGTATCTCGTGGGACATGTTGGCCATAAAAAGGCTTTTCATCCGTTCACCCTCTTGTGCTTTTTCTAAGGCAACCTCAAGCTGTTTACGGCTTTCAACACGCTCGGTAATATCTTTCAATGAAACAATAATAGCTTCTTCTTCTTCTTCTTCTTCTTCTGCAAAAATAGCCACAACTGACCTTCCAAAAAGCTCTTCTTCTTTATAACCTAAAAGGTCAGTTGTGGCTTTGTTTATGGTTTTTATCCTACCATCCGGGTCAACTACTATCAGGGCGTCAATCATGGATTTAATAATATTGTCTATATAATCTCTGGCTGCTGCAAATTTCTGCTCACCTTTTACTTTTTTTATTTTTTTATTCATAGAATTCCAGTATACTATATTC
>JABMOV010000174.1 GCA_013203145.1 Fidelibacterota bacterium | reverse complement strand
TGACCTTCCCGAAAGTATTCGGGACGATCTACTTCATTGCAATAGACCATTTGCCTGTACTGCCAGCGTTACAGTGGGTCGAGTTCGGCCTCTTGCATCTTTGTTTTACGCCCTTTCCGCAGGTCAAAACATAACGGGATTTATCGCATATTGTAAAATGTCTAAACCATTTATTTGGGGTTTTTGTTATTTCTGTGTCGTTGGATGGAGGGT
Source organism: Fidelibacterota bacterium (assembly GCA_013203145.1). Classification (GTDB taxonomy): domain Bacteria; phylum Fidelibacterota; class Marinisomatia; order Marinisomatales; family JABMOV01; genus JABMOV01. The sequence goes on along the minus strand of JABMOV010000174.1, from coordinate 24,601 downwards.
ATTTGATAAATCGAAATTACTCTGTTTCTGGCACCTTTTCTTCCGTTAAATCCATAATACAAAAATCTTCGTGAAGACGATAGCCACCAGTACCATGCTCGCTTTCAGGTGTGATAAATAATTCTTCAGGAGTAATACCTAAATTCATATCAGATAGGGTTTTGCGAATCTTTCTTTTTTTATGAGTCCTTATTTTTGTTATGTTTCCTCTAACATTTCTCAAGGCTTCTTCATCAGTTTTACAGTCCATTGATGCCGATATCTCTTTAAACTCGCAATCTTCATTAGGGCATCCACATTTTGAGTAAAGTGCAAGTGCTCTAATGAGTTTGTATATTTTACTTTCATTGTCCCCTAATGTTGGAATATAGCCAGATCCTTCAACAATCAAAACAACACACGTTTCATTTAATGCAAAATAGGCTTTATGTGAACATTGATTCTCATCAACATCAACAGTCTGAATTTCAGAGCTACCTGATTGAACTTCCCGCTCATCAGTCCCATGTTGTATCACTTGATTTACAACCCCAGTGTTAACTGTCCCATGACCATCCACATTAATTATCTGGTCAGCCTTCTGAACAATTATTTTTCTGTCTTTACCCATAACTTTTCTTATCCTTTTTCTAACTTCTATATTCATAAAATCATCTTTTAGAAGACTCCTTAAATTTGCTTCATTTGATTCTTCGATAACTTCAAGTGCTGTTTCTTCCGTTGTTGTAAGGTTATCAATTTTATTTAATGCTTTTCTAACTTGTTTGGATGGTGGATTGATATAACATACTTCACCATTTATTATTCCAACTCCTACTTCGCCAGCATAAAGTGTCTCATATTTACCAGATGGAAATGCTATCATATCCATTGGAACACTTATATCAGTACCATCTACTACCACTTTTATATTTTCATCCTTCGGATTAGTGATGCCTTCTTGATAGCCATTAGTTATCACAGCAGGGTTCAGTTTTGTAGATACAGCAAATATGAGTTTTACCAACTCAATTATTTTTTGATATTCAGATTCACTTACATCTGATGGATGATTTCTGACTTTATGGATTTTTTCATTCAATTTAAAAATATTACCAACAATGGATTTTAGGCGACCACTATCAATTCCCAGACTCTCTTTGATAATATTTACTGTTTGATCTTCATCAACTTTGAGAACGAATTTCACCTTACCATTTAAATAAAATAATAATCCCGCAATCGTGCTTATATCATTAGCAAAAAACTTTTCAAACGAATTTTTATCAGAACCAAATAAAGTGAATAATGCTGATACTACAGATTTAGGCTTAAAACTATCTCTAAAATAAGAAGATACAGAATCTTCAAAGTCAACATCGATGTTATCATCAGTTGCATTAAAAATCAATTGTTTTGCTTTTTCAATCTGTTCTTCATCAGTGAACCGCATTCCCGCATTGTAAAGGAGAGAAATAAGCAAACAATATATTTCATTTTTAACAGCTTGATAATACAGTAAAGATGAATAGAAATATGTGTCATGTAATCTTGAAGAATATATTTTATGTGATCTATCCAAGAAGTTCTCAAACTCATCAGCCAATTGGATATATTCACATGTTGCTAAATTTAATTTAAACTCATTGAGGTCTATATGATGTGAAGATGATAACCATTTAATATCCTGTTTACTTAAGAAATCAATAAATGTGTTTAAAAAGCTTGGGATAACATCACGGTATCGTTTTTTCCAAAAAGCGTCATCTAAGTCATGAGTCGAAACGTCCAAGTATGCTAAATAATCAATAATACTTTTATCTTTTTCATCAACAATAATTAATAATTGATATATTTCTTCAGTAGCCTTCAATGTTTTTTCATACCGCTTAAACATTTTCTCGATCAACAAATCAGATTCTTTTGATGGATTATAAGTTCTCCTAAAATCTACAACACTATTACACAGAGTTTTTAACCACCAATCTCGATAAAAATAGGATGCATTGTCTAGAGCGTCGTCATTTGACATATACTTTTTATCTTCGTTTTTTAATGCTCTTATTTCTGCATTTTTCCAAGCGGTGATTGGGTTATTACTCGTTAACAATTCAAATGATAAAAATCCTAAATTGAAATACATCGATGACCCTGAAAAGTCATGAGAAAATAATCCAATTTCATTGACACTGGAAAGATAATACACATTTTGATCAAACATACTGCCAATAGATAAAATTGAAAAATCTGTTCTAGAAGAATTATTGACTACAGAATACGGGTGAATATGAGGAAGATTTATATTCCCCTCGCTTCTTTGATAGATATAAGGAGTTAACTTTGACTCTATCCATTCTAAAATATTAAAATTTTGTCTCTCATCTATTACATATTGAGCATCTGCTATCAACTGGTCATCTGGACTAATTTTATACAAAATAGAAACAAATAGATTCCCTGAAATATCAGAGACTTCCACATTGACGATTGGAGAGTAATCACCATCTTTAAACGATTCTAAATATTCTAAAAGTTGATTCTCATTCTCAATAGATGAACGGGTAACAACACTTAATAATGGGAAACGTTCATGTATAAGAATTTCGCCAGATTTTATATCTTTAAATGACTGAACTCTTCTGTCCTCATTTTCGATTATTTCTTTAGTCTTTTTGAAACTGGGAAAGAAACCTTCTTCCAACAATTCTTTTGCTTTAACACGATTAAGTAAATCGAGCATAATACCATCATTAAAGTCTTGCGTGAATAACGCTATTCTTTTATCAATATCAGGCGAATCATCTGTTATGCCGGCAGGGGTTGAAATTAGAAGTTCATGTATAGCGTCCTGTAAAATTTGTGGAAATGCCTTTAGTTGTCCAGGGTCATAAAGATTTAGATAGTAATTGGAATCCCAATTATCAGATTGAATAAAGTCAGGAATATATCGTGAGAGATACCTTGATATGTTAATAGCAACTTGATTGGGAACATTATTTAACAAATTTCCAATAATGCGCATTAAAGTGTTTTTACTTTGTAAATCTTTGTTTCCTAATAATCGAAGATTTGCAAATAATAGATAAACTGCTGAAAGTAAATTATCAGACTGCCATATCCATTCATCAGATTCGATTATATCCGATGTATGTGATAATGCTGTAGAATAACTGGTAAATCTTTCATTTGGAAGGTTTAGTATTGTAGTTATTCCTGCTGGTATTCCACCACTTGTATTTTTAAAATACTGTTCAAAATATGTGGGATAGATAGCATCAGAATATCCATTTAAATGTGATACCAACGAGCGTTTTTCAAAATCACTGGTTGACTCATTGTTTATTAAACTTACCCAATCATTTTCATCTATATATTTTTCAAATTGAGATAATAAAATAATTGATGTTCCCCTGACCAAATGATGACTGTCGTTTTTGTAATCTCCTAAAATATTTAATGCAAAATTTTCAAATGATTCATCTTTATCAAAACCTTGATAACTATTGATTTCCCTAATGAGCTCAAGTGTTAACAATTTTCTATAACTATCAATTTCTTTGAAAAATTTTAAAACATCATCTGATGGTCTTGTTGAATAAATATCTAAAAGAAGTTTAAGTAGAAACTTCAAGTTAAAGGTACTTGGATTCCAGTTATTTAGTTGTTCAACAAGTGTATTTTTAATTAAAGTAGTATCGATACCTAATTTAAAGAGTGACCTTGATGCAAAATTAAGATGGGGTAAAATTTCATCCACATCTGCATCAGATTCGAAAGCTATCATACTTTTTATCAAACTTTCGATATGTTGAACTTCCTCTTCCGTTGGCTCTTCCTCACTCTCTACGAGCCGCTTGATATCCTGTCCAATTCTATATTTGACCTTATTTAAATCATCGAGCATTTCAAAGCCGTCTGAAAAATTATAACCTGATTTTGTTTTGTCTTTGTTGAGTTGAAGTCCTAAATCATTTTCGAGAAATGATTCAACTTCACTTCTTAAGATATCACTATCAACACCATTAGAAATAAGAATATAAATATCATCAACATATCGATAATGGGTAATTATATCATTCCCATATTTATTATCAATCCAATAATCAAACTGATTTAAATAGATGTTCGCAAGAATATGGGAGAATTCTGGGCCTTGAGAAATACCCGATGTCTGTTTTGATTCTTTACCGGAGTATTTGAAATTTGTTATTAAACTGTTTAGCCAAATTTGGACTTCGGATTCAACACCATAAATATCATCCGAAAACAATTTAATTAAATTATCGTGCGGGATTTTTTCATAATACTGTTTCAAATCAATTTTCAAAAACTTATGACCTGGGTATTGAAGAATAGATTTTAAAATTTTAGTGGAATATTTACTCCATTGTTTTTCCCAATAGCGAATGTTTCTCGGACTGGATTTATATTCCTTTACAATTCTATTCCCATAACTATTTTTATGAAAAACGTCTTCATTGTCAAAAATAGGAGAAACCACATTCATAATTGCCTGTGCAACAATATAGTCTTCTAATTGCATAATAGAAATCGGACGATAAGTATCCTTGGAAGGGTCACTATCTTTGAATTTTCTTACATTGACAAGTTCATAATCTTTAAACATGATTTCTTTGCCAACAAGTTGTTCTAATTTTAATGATAACAATGAGAGATTTAGATTTAAAAACCGTTCGTATCTATCTAGCTCTTCTACATCATACCAAACTTCATTTTGAAGAGAGTTTATCACTCGTTGCCAAGCAAGGATTAGATTGTTTTCAGAAACTATTTGTTGAACTTGATTTAGTTTTTCTTTTTGCAATTTTAGTTTATCTGCATCCAAATCAATCTGTAAAGCAGTTTTTGATTTTGGAATAAACGAAAAACTATTAGGCGAGAATCCTCTTATAGCTCTTACTTTTGAACACAGATCACCTTTATCACACACGGGCATTTCATTATGATGAGGATGAGGCAGTAATAATGCTTTACAGCCGAAAGGTTTATATCCTTTCTTTTTAATGCCTTCAATTATTCCATCAGTAATATCAGGGTTATAATCTTTACACAGACTTAATATCGAATCAAGTTTCTCTCGTCCTGGCTTACCCAATTTATTAAGTGAAAATGCCAATGTAAGTCTTTGTGCGTGCGTTAAATATCCAGTTTCCTTTGCTGTCTCAACCATTCCTGAAAATGTATCACAATTGCTAAATACTCTGTCTACTTGAGAATCTGAAACAGATAGATCAACAAGCGTTTCTTCGGTGATTTCAAGTTGCTCTTTATGTTCATCAACGGATATTTCATCTAATTCAAATTCTTCCTGCAAGGATTCAATTAATTCTATAGTTATTAAATTATCTCCCATTGCAGTGTCATATAGCAAACCTAATTGAGACTCATAAGAATATTCAGGCATTTTATAATCATCTTCTAATAATGAGCATCGATTATTTGTCTTTTTATGAATGCCACAGGGAAGTTTTACAAAGTTTCCAAATTTACCGTTTGCAGAATCCTGTGCAGGAAAGAGATCAATATGAAAATCTTCAGATAACATATCTACTTCTTTCATAATCCCCTTCATCACTATTCGAATTTTCCTAGCGTCGATAAAACCATCACAAAATCCCCATAGATGAATCCCTTTATTCCCAGAAAACTCTGGGATTAGATTGATTCCATAATGCATTGCTCTTATTTGGATTTGTTTTGCTTGTGCGATTAACAATGATTTAAAACGATTAAAAATTTGGTCGGATGATAATTGGTCATTTTCTGTAATGTGAGTAATAACTAGTTTATTTATATCTAAATCAAAGCATAACCATTTAACAAGTTCATCATCTTTGAATTGATAGCTGCCTATGGTTTCATTCCCATCAAGATGTTGTTTAATCACATCTATTGTGAGTTGCTCATCTACCTTACGATATCGTCCAGAATCAGATTGTTTGGCATGAATATCTTGTCTAACTACAATTAATTTTTCAAGTGCCTTTGCAAGTTGGTATTTGGATTGACTATTTGACATTTAAATGATTACTGGGATTATTGAATTCAAAACCTAATAATATTCCTTTAAAATACCCTCTTAACCATCCCCCCACAAACAAAAAACCCCACGAATGTGGGGCTTGATGTTGTGAAAAGGGTAAACTTATTTCCCGCTATGGGAATGTTTTATCTGGTAGATGTTGTCTTTATGTTCTACTATCATTTTGGATATTTTTTTACGCACTTCTTCTGGCGTTGTCTCTTTCCATTTTTCATACCCTTCATTAAAAGCTTTCTCAAATGATGCGAAATCTTTTGCCTTGTAGTAGCCTACTGCATTCCATTCATCACCCCAGGAGTGACTAAGTGCTCCTACTTCATCCAGTTTCCCCTCATCAACTAATTTATCAAAAACAGGATACCAGTATTTTTCTGCTAATTCGTAATATTCTTTAGTATCATTTACTTTGTTTTGTGATATCACCATTACTTGAGCATTGCTAAAAGTGGCAATGAGTAACCAAAGAATACTAAGTTGTTTTATTGTCTTCATTATTTCTCTCCTTTTATTTGAAATTAATATACTAACCCCACAAACAAAAACCTCACGAATGTGGGGCTTGATTTAATTCTTCTTTCACTTAGCAAAATAGCTATTTTTAAGATTTTAATAAGAAATAGGAATGAATTATGAAATTAAAACACCGCTTTGGCAGTTTTAATTCGCAACTACATCCACAATATGTAATACATCGAAAAGATTAATTTCTCCGTCAAAATTCAAATCGCTACGGTATATTTCATCTTCTTCCAGATCGATGAATCCCATTATATATTGTACGCAAAGGATAACATCTATAATGGTATAACTACCATCTCCATTCACATCTCCCATCAACAAAGTTGTGAGTTGATATAATTCATGAGCGTTATGACAAACAAACCAAATTTCACCTTCTGGTCCCACCTTTAATCCCATAATCTGATTGCTGATCCCTGTTTCGATCCGGCCTAATTCAACAACCGGATCTTGGGTAATATCATATACGATAATATCTCCATTGGAATAATCACTTATCAGAAGCCTGCCATCGTAGATATCTAAACCTGTGGGCTTGATCAAATCTGTATCTGCAACCACATCCCAATCCGTACCGGACATATTATAATATCCTGCAAGTGTTTCCCCATAGGGATTCAGATTCCCTGTCACTGTGCCCGAATTAGGATCCATCTTGATAATCCGTTCATTTCCTGTATCAGCGATGTATAACCACCCGGAGGCCGGGTCAAATTCCATATGGCTGGATAACCCGGGCGAGCGTTGAACAACAACTTCAGAGTGGCGCCAGACTTTGCCATCGGAGTGGTTGTCGCCCCCGACAATATGGGGCTGCACAAAATCATATTTTACAATGGCATTATGAAACCCGTCAAAAACCCAATACACATTTTCGCCGGCACTGGCAATGCCTTCTCCATAGGGGGTCTGATGAATCATATCCAAATGACTACCCAGTAGCGGACCATTTTGGTTCGCTCGGGCGTAAACAGAAGTATCTGAATCCCATAATACGGGTCCGGTAAAGTAACCATCGGAGTTGTTCGCATCCTGACAGTCTAATGGATTGCCAAAAGTGCCGTTTTCACTCATGGCAATGGCGCTTGCAGTGTGCATGAAATGCCCTGAATAGGCATCCCATCTATATTCTGACCATTGGTTATCCAGTCCGGCATTATAATAGGTGACTGTGCTGCCCCCGTGAGTACGTCCCCCTATATTATATTCATTAATGACCCAAAGCTCATTTTGCCTCTCAACATCCTTATGAAAGTCTAGATCACGGGGTAAAATCAAACCCTGAGCCTGTGTCCCCATCAAGGTAGTGGTATAATTGCCAATTAAATAAGCATCGATAATATTTTGAGATTGTATAAATGATACGATTACTAGAAATGATACAGCTTTAAAGAATGTGATAGGTCTTTGATAAAATATTTTATTCATTTTTTAAACCTCATATGTAGGAATTGTTTGTAATAATACCATTATCAAATATACCGATCCACCCTTTATCAAATATATATAAATACTATATTCCCATCACTTTTCCTTCGAGCATATAAATGATTATTTAGCATTGAGATATTCTACACATCATCCCACAAACAAAAAACGCCACGAAATGTGGGGCTTGATAAACAATTATACATTCTTTATTTACATGTTTTGAAGAAAATCAGATAAAAGCAATAAATCAAAAATATCTACTTCTGAATCAAAATTAATATCTGCTGCACTCACTGAGTCATTTCCACCTATTACAAAAGAAAGTAGCATCAGAAAATCAGAATTATTAACTACCCCATCATTATTTAAATCACCAATAATTTGGCTATAATTTAGAAAATCAATTAAATATTCCCTTTGAAAATTATCTATATTATGTCCAGAATTACCTTTTAAATGTATTATTTGATTTGACAAGTAATTATATTCATAAACTGATGAATTACCTAATTGTACACCTCCTTCTGACAAAATATTTCCATCATATCCCTGACTCTTTGCGATTATAAAAGCTGCATTCAATGAATTTAAAAAAATCACACCAACAGCCTCTCCTCCATAGTAAGGAATTATAGGGTCATTAATATTACCAATATTTAAATACTTTCTGCCTAATATAGGTGTAATCATATTATTATATCCGTCAAACTCTTGATTTCCACCTGTTTCATTTGCTGGATAATAAAAATTATTATCATGATATTGTGCTTCAGATAGCTGAGAAACAATTGTACAGATAATATCAATACCTGAATTAGAATTTTCAATAAATATTCGATTAGCCAAAGCAGAACCATTTGAAAAACCTATAATTCTAACCTTGTCTGGATTAATATTATCATATGATTGAAGCTGATTTACTAAATCTGCTATCATTTCTAAATCAGGTGCTTCACTTGGTTCATCACTAATATTCCAACTATTCATATACCCTGTTGGAGCAATAAGGATATGATTATTTAATATGTTTTGATATTGTTGAATAAACTGAGCCCCATTTCCTCCAAAACCGTGAAGCAGTATACAAACAGGAAATCCTTCGTTAGGTGTAATTGAATCAGGAATATTAATATCCATTGGGTAAATCCATCCAGAAGGTTCTTGAAACCAGTTTTTTGAAATATTAATCTGAGATGAATTAACCAATTCTTCTGAATAAATAATAGTTATAAAAAGCATTATTATCTGTAGCATCCGCATACTATAATTTACCTAGAAAGCCACATAATCCGTGTGAGTGTAAGTATTATTAATAATTTCTTCATAACTCTCTCCTATTTACCAATTCATCAATTTCAGCTAATTTGAATTTACTGGGTTTTCCTATCCGATTGCCAGTCAGATCCTTTTTACCTATCCATTTATAAACAATTTTCCCTTTGATATCAAAATACTCATCGTTTCTTTTTAGGCTTATCGCTTTCAAGGAAAGCGTTTTTTGGTTCAAAGTCATTTTATTCAAGTGCTTTATCCATTTTTACATCAGTTATTTGTTCTGAAAAATCTTGTTGTGTTTCAGTTTTAGCATCATTGCTGTTATTTTTACTGTCATTTTCAACGATTTCACTTTTGACAGGTGAATTAGTATTAGTACTTAAGTCTTAAAATAAAGATTGTTCATTAACTTCTTTATTTTGTGGTCCGTTTAAAATGAATTAATAAATATTTCTTTTTTCTTGAAATTCATCTAATTCTTTTTGTTTAGTATCATGTGATTTATTCATAATTATTCCAACCAAATCTACACATCATTCCACAAACAAAAAACCCTGCTTCAAAAAATACACGGGCTATATAATACTACCCCTATGCATATGCGTGGGCGGTGTATGGGGGGGCAGTCCTTTTTGCTCTCTCTATTGCTACCTATTCCTCTAAAACAAATCCATGAGGAGGTACAGTTGGGTTAACATTCCACACACCTGTATTTTCTACTACAAAATTATCTTTTTGAAAATATGCCCCTGTTTGTGTGTCAAATAAATAGGTTCTACCTCTTGTATCTATTATCATTTGATATTTACTTATTTTCGGGTTAGGCTCTAATCCTAGATTTACCATTCTTTGTCTTTCTTCGATTAGGTCAACGACTGCCTGAAATTTATTTTCTTTATCAGTTTGCCCTACTAAAACCATAAATGCAAATACAAATACACCACCAGTAATTAAACCTTGTATGTAAGATTTCATAATTAACTCCTATTTAAATGATAAGACATATTACAAAAAATAGCATTACAATGTGTGTGCATATTATTACCTTACCCGTACTCCCATCGTTTTGGGTAGGTGGTTGGGAATTACGTTGAGAACTTTGTTTTGAATTACTTTGTGCGGAATGCGGATACAGCAATAGGTCTCAAATGCCATACGCCCCTTGGGGGGGCATTAAAAAGTGTGTCCCACCAAAGTGTGTCCCACTTTAGGGTATTAATGAATAGGAATGATTAAGGATGAAACAAAAAAGCCCCATCGTTAGACAGGGCTTTAATGAGAGAGAGTTGGTATTATTCTCGAGTGCGCCCGAGAGGATTCGAACCTCCGACCTCATGCTCCGGAGGCACGCGCGTTAACCGGACTACGCTATACCCCGAATTTATTAAAACAGTGGGTAAAACAAAAAATACCGAGCCCAAAAATCGCCCGAATACGGCGATGAAATCACCAGGTAATCCCTACTACCCATCTTATTCTATATCATCACACCCAAAATGGTACGACACTACTTGACATTTGATTCCAGCATTCGACAGGATAAGTCAGGATAACCGGTATCTCGACTTCAATCCTTGGCTGTTTTTGAAATTATAATGACCGCCAGAGAAAGGTTTTTCATTACATCTTTATTTATTAAGGATAAGTCTGACAGCGAGTCAACTGTCCCAACCACCTGTTATTTACCGGACTTTTTTATTTTCGAAAAACCATCCGCCTGTATCTTAGTATATATAAGGATTTACGGGAGCGTGAAATATAGGCCTTTTTCCTGTCAAGCCGGAGGTCGCGAGTTCGAGTCTCGTCGGTCCCGCAAGTAAGACATACCATTTGTCTCTGACAATAAAGCCCCGTTTCACGACGGGGGTTTTTTGGACAGTGTTTACTGGGATTCCTGTGGAATAAGGTCAAAAGGATTTTTCGTTTCGACAATAGGAATAAATGAAAAAGTTATCATGCGGTATGTTAAGAAACAGGGTCAGGAAGACACAGGACAAGCGGAGCTTGAACTGTGAAAAGGACCACGTCTGTAAAGGCATGGGTATCTATTAATGATGCCGTTTTATATGTCCCTCTACCAAATATTCAACATCCTCCGCAATATTAGTGCAATGGTCAGCAGCTCGTTCCAAGTATCTGGAAATTGATAAAAGTTGTAGCAATGCGTCTATTTTTTTAGGCTCTTTTTCAATCATGGATTGAATCAAAGGATACATTCCACTATGTAGATCATCAACTTGATCATCAGATTCACAAACTTTGGTAGCTAGTAAAGTGTCCATATTCACCAGTGCATTCAGACTGTTTTTTAACATATTCTGTACAATACTTGCCATTAGTGGAATAGTATCGGGTATTTTTATTGGTAGTTGCGAGGACAAGAATTCTGCCCTTTCAGCAATATTCTCAGCCAGGTCGCCGATCCGTTCCAGATCATTATTAATTTTCAATACTGATATAATATAGCGAAGATCAATAGCAACAGGTTGGTGTAGGGCAAGAATTTTTAAGCACTCCTCTTCTAGTTCCACTTCCATCTCATCAACAACAGAACCTTCTTTAATAATGGTTTGTGCCCGCTTTTTATCCCGTTCTACAATCGCTTTGATACTGTCCCGAAGACTTTCTTCGACCAATGTACCGATAATCATAATACTCTTCTTCAATTTTTGGATTTCTCTGTGTAGGTGTTGATGCATATCTTTCTCCTTAAATTCTAACCAAATCGGCCTGTTATATAATCTTCTGTCTGTTGTTTTTCTGGCTTTGTAAATATCTTTTTTGTTTCATCGAACTCTACCAAGTGCCCTTCATAGAAGAAAGCAGTGTAATTTGAAACACGCGCTGCTTGTTGCATATTATGCGTAACAATAATAATAGTGTAGTGCTTCTGGAGTTCTCCAATTAAATTTTCAATTCTTGTTGTAGATTTGGGATCCAACGCTGATGCTGGTTCATCCATAAGCAAAATTTCCGGTTCTACTGCCAGAGCTCTGGCAATACATAATCTTTGTTGTTGTCCACCGGATAGTGTAATAGCGTTTGTAGTTAACCGATCTTTTACCTCATCCCAAAGCGCTGCTGCTTTTAAACTATTCTCAACGATCTCCTGTAATTGAGTTTGCTCTTTAATACCATGGATTTTCGGACCGTATGCTACATTTTCAAATATCGATTTCGGAAATGGATTAGATTTCTGAAATACCATTCCGACTTTCTTCCGTAATTCCGCCAGATTATTGTTATTCTGATAAATGCTTTCCTTGTCAATCATCACTTCGCCCGTATGATGGGTACCATCTATGATATCATTCATTCGGTTGAACATCCGCAAAAAAGTTGATTTCCCACAGCCTGATGGACCTATGAGCGCTGTAACTCGTTTTTCCGGAATCGCTATGGAAACATCAAATAACGCTTGTGATTCACCATAATAAAAATCTACTGCCCGCATCCCCATCTTTACGTTTGTGCTTACCATTGAATTTTCTTCCTGAATTGGTTTCGTAGTATAATTGCTGATAAATTAAAAAGAATAACCAGTAGTATCAGAACCAACGCTGTACCGTATTGCATAGGTAAAACCTTTTCTGCTTCCGGGTGCTGCGTTGCAAGTACATAAAGATGATACGGTAAAGCCATAACCTGGTCGAATATGGAACGGGGTAATCTAGGCAGATAAAATGCCGCTACAGTTAATAGGATAGGTGCGGTTTCTCCGGCTGCTCTGCCAATTCCAAGGATAGAACCGGTGAACATACCTGGTAAAGCATATGGTAATACATTCCGTGCAATGGTCTGCCATTTGCTGGCGCCCAGAGCCAGACTTCCTTCGCGCAAAGCTGTCGGTACTGCCCGTAAGGCTTCTTCGCTGGAAACAATAATGGTTGGCAGTATCATAAACGCCAAAGTCAAACTTCCGGAAAGAATGGACGCACCGAATCCGAAGAATAACACAAATAACCCTAATCCAAAAAGTCCGAATACAATTGACGGTACACCTGCAAGGGTACTGATCGCAAGGCGTATTATTTGCTTGAATCGTCCTTGTTGTGCATATTCGTTCAGATAGATAGCGCTCGCCATTCCCAAAGGAAATGCAAAGGAAATAGCTCCGGTTACGAGACAGATCGTCCCCACAATTGCTGGTAAAATTCCGCCTTCTGCACCACTCCGACGAGGAAAACCACTGATAAATTCCCAATTTAAGATTGGGAAGCCTTTTATAAATATATCGAAAAGAATATAGCCTACGATAGCAACAACTAGATAGGTCGCTAACCGGATTAAACCAATTATGAAATATTCTTTACCTTTTTTGCTTATCATTTCATCCGGTAGCGATTCAAAACTTTTTGGGCTATATAATTAAGGGTAAAGGTAATTACCAGTAAAACTATTCCTACCCAGAACAATGCCTGATAATGATCGCTTCCAAAGGCTACTTCCCCCATTTCTGCAGCGATGGTTGCCGTCATCGTTCTGACAGAATCCACCGGATTGAATGTAATTTTTGCAGCATTTCCTGTAACCATGAGAACAACCATTGTTTCACCAACTACCCGGCCGATCCCAAGCATGACGGCAGCAATTATTCCCGGTAACGCTGCCGGAACTACGACCCTGAAAATTGTCTGCAAACGGCTGGCTCCCAGCGCCAGGGAAGCCTCTTTAATGGATTTTGGTACACTACGTATAGCATCTTCCGAAATTGAAATCACAGTTGGAATTGCCATCAGCGCCAATAGAATAGCTCCGGACAATGCAGTCAATCCTGTCTTTAGCTGAAATACTTCTTTCAGGACGGGATTTAATATCACTAATCCGAAAAAGCCAATTACCACAGAAGGAATTCCAGCCATAATTTCTATAAACGGTTTTAAAAATGCCCGTTCTCGCGCGACTGCAATTTCGGCAATATACACGGCTCCCAGTACGCCAAAAGGTATCATTAAACCAGTTGCCAATATGGTCACCAGAACAGAACCGGTAATGAGCGGAATGATCCCGAATACTTCCCGTTTAAACGAAACCGGAATCCATCGATATTCCAACAATCTTCCGATACCTGGGTCTGACATGAAGGGCAACGCTTCCTTCCCCAAAGATAGGAATATCAATAATACAATCAGTATGCTGGCAGAAGCAGCTCCAACCAGCAATAGCTGAATAATTTTTTCTCGCCAGTTAATCAAATCAGTTGATCGGAACGTAGCCTGTTTCCAAAACTATTTTCTGTCCTTCATTTGAAAGAACATAATTAACAAATTGTCTCACAACGCCAATTGGTTCTCCATTCGTATAAAAATACAACGGGCGAGCGATGGCATATTCCCCTGCTTGCACCGCTGCAATGGATGGCACAATAGTCGGACTGTCAGCATCTCTCACTGACAGCATCCTGACCCTGTCTTTGGCTTCAGTTGCATATCCCAAACCCACATAGCCGATAGCCCATTTATCCTGTGAAACCGATTGAATAATTGCGGCTGTGGATGGCATGAGCATGGCATCCTGGGTGTAATCTTTTTTGTTCATCACGCGCTTTTGGAAAAAGACAAATGTCCCGGAACTGGATTCTCTGGAAAGTACAATAATCTGTTGATCTAGTCCACCCACCTGCTTCCAATTAGTGTAAGCACCGGTATAAATTTTCCCTATTTGTTCAAGAGAGAGTGTGTTCACGGAGTTTTCCGGATTTACAACCACAGCGATCCCATCTCGCGCTGTAACAATTTCTTTGGGATAAATCCCTTTTTCTTCTGCTAAATTGAGTTCTTTACTTTTTATTTTACGGGATGCGATACAAACATTGGTCGTCCCGTTTAGTAACGCAGCTATCCCGGTACCCGAACCACCTCCGGTCACCGAAATATCGATACCCTGATGTGCTTTCATGAAATTTTCGGCCCAGTTACTTGCCAAATGCACCATCGTATCCGACCCTTTGATGGTAAGATAAGATGCTTCCTTAGTTTTTGTTTTATTCCCACAGCCGGATAGCATAAATCCTACTATTACAAACCAGAGCCCAAAAAGACCTATTTTATCGATACTATTTTTTACAAGATTCTGTAATAAAAGTAGTGTTCTTTCAAATACTTTCATTTGCTTATTTTCTCCTACTTTGATTTGTTAATTGAGATGAAATAATAAAATCTGCCGTCGCTCGGTTCAGAGCCAGAGGAACATTCTTGATCACCGATATTCTTACCAGAGTTTGAATATCATGTTCGTGCCCATGGGGTGTGCGGCCATCAATAAAGAAGATCAATATATCAATATTATCTTCTAAAACCTGGTTTGCAATGACCACATCACCACCGTCAGGTCCATGTCCCATGGGGTTAATGGTTAGTCCGGTGATATTTTTGATGGCTTTCGCAGTTCCCTGTGTACCGACCAGGTTAAATTTTTTCAATTTTGATTTATATTCACTTGCCCATTCCGCCAGCGCAATCTTTTCTGAGTTATGAGCAATTAAAGCAATTGTCTTTTTGTATTGATTCATATGTTTGAATTTATTGTAATAATGTTAGGATTGTGTTAGACCACTACGAAAAAAAGGAACAATTACACTCCTTTTTTTCTGTCTAATAGAAGGTCTGGCTATTGGACTATGGCAGACGATTCATTTCGCTTAACCACGACCAGCCTTCCAGCCAAAGGTCGTTTCCAAAAGCCCCGATAAAACTAACCGATTCAAAAAATCCATCATTCGGTAAGGTTTCACTACCGGTTAAAGCCGGATTGCCGGATGCGGGCCGTGGATCAATTATCCCTCCGCTTTCCCGTCCGGACAAGCTACGCAATTGAGGGTCTATATCCTGTGCTGTAAGGCCATAATCACCCTTAAATTGACCACTGGGACAGTTGTAAATAATATTATTAGCGGAAAAATTTAATTCCGTTCCGATGAGCGCCTGAGTGGCATCATCAGAAATTCGCACACCGTACTCTTTTCCAGCCACGATCAGGAGATTTCTAAAATCACCGCTGGTACCTTCGCGAAGACGAATTACCTGATCATTATCCGTCACGGCATCGGCTCCGGAACCGACAAGGGTAACATTGTGAAATTGAGGTTTCGAACGTGGTTGGGCATCCATATTATCGTTGGCTTTGTTATCCATTTCAAAGCCCCGGTTACCTTCGGCGCTCCCGATTAAGGCAAACAGGAATTGACCACGGCCACGATAGCCCAAGTCCGTGTCGAACGCATCATCACCTACAAAAAGAACGGAGCAATATTTCAGATCCACGGTTCCGCCGAACATTTCAAAACCATCATCAAGATTCCAGGCAACTTCACAATGTTCAACTGTGGTACCCCGACCGACTCCGGCAAAGGTAAAACCATTGATTTCGTTATCCTGACCAATGGATCGTCCACCGTACCATACACGCACGTATCGAAGAATACCACTATTGTCATTTTCATTGTTTCCGCCAAACGGTATGCCAACCAGTCCTTCCACAAAAGATTCACCGCCATCAACGTTGATCGGAGCATTCCCTAAAATAATCAAACCACCCCAAGTTCCCCGCTGCGGCAGTTCGCTCTCCGGTAGATTGGCAGTAAAAGTGATGGGTGCTGCGGAAGTCCCGTCGGCAACGATTTTTGCTCCCCGTTCAATTATAAGCGCCGGTGCCAGGCCATTACCGTCATCAGCATCGGCCTTGATAGTCGTACCGGCCTCGATAGTCAGAGTTACACCGGATTTCACAAAAGTCTGACCGGCAAGAATATACTCATTCACTGCCGACCAAGTTGTGTTCTCCGTAATATTCCCAGTTATTTCATAGGGTTCTCCTTCATCCTGTTTGTGTGAAACCGGGTCTTTGTCACACCCTGCAAACAGGACTAATCCTATAAGAATAGGCCCGTAGAATGTTATCACATGTTTCATTTTTACTCCTTTTGTTCTATTTTTAAAAATCATATCCAACTCCGAGTGAGATCGACTGTCCCGGTTGGTATGATCTGGTTAGTTTCAAATTCCCGCCCGGTTCTAACTGTCCATAGTGGATCGCCGAATTCAAAATATTTTTTACTTTTAAAGTCACCGAATAGTTTTTCAGTGTTTTGCCTACCGTCAGGTTTAACGAAGGAAACGGATATTCATACACATCGGTCACATTTCCGCTCCCCAGAGCAACTAATCTTTTTGAAAAAATGTTAAAAGCCGCGGCTATCCGTAAATTGTTGTGAGTCTTGAAATTTGCCTCTGTATTAACTAAAAGATTGGACTGGCCCTGTAACGGCCGGTCACCGGAACGGGCTGAATTGGTGATTGTTTCTCCGTTAAACAAAGTAATCTCTTTATTCTGATCAACTCTGGATTTGGACCAGGTGCTGTTAAAAACAATCATCATTCGGCCCAGGGATTGCAACACCGATATGTGTTTACGTATTTCGAGTTCAATCCCCTGAGTTTCAGCTTTTGATGTATTCTGATAGGTCTTATAAGTCAGGTCAGCAGTCTCGAATCGGGCAGTTTCAATTGGATTATTAAACGTTTTGGCAAAGACACTGATCGCGACAATTTCATTTGTCCGCGGATACCACTCAAAACGAAAATCGTAGTTGGTAATATCGGTTTTTTTAAGGTTCTGGTAACCGACGACTACATCCCCGCCATAAAATTCCTGATATTCCAGTGGTGCTATTTCACGGAATTGAGGCCGGGCCAGAGTTCGGGAGTACGATAAACGAAGTTTGAAATCATCGATAAAACGCATAATTATATTATAAGAAGGCAAATAGTTCACATCATTTATTTTCCCGTGGGTTTCACCTTCGCCCAATAAGGGATTTTCATATATTCCCCCAGTAACACTGTTATACGGAATTAATCCCAGCGTGTACATTTCCATGCGGACACCCGTAATAAACCGAATTTCTTCAAACCAATTTATTGTCGGTTCATAGGGTACGCTTACCATTATATATTGAGCTAAAATTATCTCATCGGCCCGGTAGGCGCTGCGGCTGGACTCATCTGTATTTTCTACTAGAATCCAACCGTCAGATTCAGAGGAAAGAAAGTTGACATTATCAAAAGCTGATCCAAAGTTTTGATCCCGAACAATATATATGTCCTGATTATCAGTTCCATAAAGCCAGTGATAAAAAGTCCTCCGCCGGAAATTTCGACTACGCCCCTGTATGCGGAATCCGGTCTTCAAATTCATATTTTTCAGAGATCCGATCGCAACACGATCGCGATAATCCACATCCAGGTTACCATTCATATCCTTGCCGGAAGTAAATGAACGCATCCCAGCTTTTGAGGAAGATGTGATCAGCGAGTACACATCATTGTCGGTACTCTGTAAATAGTTGTGACTTTTTTCATCCGGCTCATTCAGGTGAGAATCTCCCAGATTGATTTTCCATTCCAGTGACCGTTCACTTTTCAATTGATGATCACCGGATATGGTAAGATTACGAATACTCTTTTCAGAAAATTTCTGTTTAATAAAAACACCCGGATCAATGTTGGGAGTCATTCCCGTACCATAAATCACGTTATCCAATGAAGAATGGGTGTACAGATAATAAAATTTAAGTTTGTGGTCATTCTTCCATTTTATACCGTTACTGAAGCCCAGAGCTAAATTCGTTTTGTAACCTGACTCGAAGTTTTCAATCCGGTGAGTAGGAATATAGGTGTTATCATAGAGTGAGAAAGTCAACAACTCTTTGCCCAAAGCATTGTAACTGTTGGAAAACGACCCATTTATGAAATATCCATATTCCAGATTGTTGGTTGGATTGAAACGATTGCCCAAATCGACACCAACGGAAATGGGTTTTGCTGTCTGTATATTTTTGACACGAAATGATGTTTGAAACTCCTGGCCAAATTGGCTTAATTCCTGTCGCCAGTTATCATAATTTGTTCCCGTAGGAGGTAACCACATATTAAGCATGCGGTCTTTAGGAATATCTTTCGGCATAGCCCGGGTACCATCATCATAACCAAAATAATCCAGTGTGCCGCCATCAGAACGGCGAAAAAAAATTCTGTTGCGAACATTGGGATTGTCTTTAACTGCCAGTTTAAACTTTAGCACATATTTATCCGGATAGGCTTTGGTCTTAATATTTACAAAGCCGCCGGCAAAGACACCGGGTAAATCGGGAGTAAACGTTTTTATTACAGAAATACTTTCCAAAAGAGCCGTCGGGAAAAGGGTCAGTGGAATCGACTTCTTATCCGGTTCCGGACTAGCAATCGGACCTCCATTAACCTGGGCGTTGGTATAGCGCCCTCCCAGTCCGCGAATGGTGACGTATTTCCCTTCCTTAACCGAAGCGCCGGTGATTCTTCGCAGTGCGTCAGCAGCATTGGAATCTCCGCTACGGGACATCTGCGCCGAACTGATACCATCTTCAATCTGAAGGGATTTCTTTTGTTTTGCCAGCACACCTCCATCCCGATTACTTCTTAAATTAGCCATCACGGATATTACTTCCATTTCCAGAGATTTCTCTTCAAGGCAAATTTGAGTGATCGTCATTTCGCCCGGGATAACAGTGATGTTAATTTCACTGGATTCATAAGCGATGTAGGATGCAGTTATTATATGTTCTCCGGCAGGAACACGGTACAGTTCAAATTCACCGTTAACATCCGAACTGGAACCAATAACCGTACCTTTGATCATCATATTCGCTCCGATCAGTGGTTCTCCGGTTTTGTAGTCTGTAATTTTTCCAGTGACTTTACCGGTCGCCGACAAACCCTCTATGAGCAGCAACCCGGTGATCAGGACAGCATTCAATGCTTTCATTATTTCTCATCACTTTCTATTAGTCATCAATAATGAATCAGATATTATCTGATTTGTTGCGAAGAAATTGAGGGAGTTTTGTTAGCGGATTATTTGGATAAGGTTAGAAGTTTGTAAGGATTTATACTGTAGCAGGGATGATGATAGAAAAAACACTTCCCTTCCCAATCTCACTATGGATGGAAACACGTCCATTATGAATGTGAGCGATGTGTTTTACGATAGCAAGTCCCAGTCCGGTGCCCCCCAGTTTCTTGCTTCTGGCTTTGTCTACACTGTAGAAGCGTTCAAATAACCGGTTCCAATGCTCTGACGCAATCCCGATCCCGAAATCTTGAACAGAAAGAATGACTTCACCATTTTTCCTTCGGGCAGAAACGATTACTTTATTCCCGGAATCACTGTATTTGATTGCATTGTTTAACAGGTTTACTACCGCTTGCTGTAATAAGGGAGGATTTATCAATTCAATAAGTCGTTCATCACAATGAATTCGGATATCAATATTTTTATCAGTAGCCGCCTTCTCGCAACCTTGCATTGCACTTTCCAGCACAGTTCTTAATGAAGATGATTCAAGGTGTAAATCTGCTAAACCTTCCTGCTGTTCAATTCGCGAAAGTTCCAGTAGATCATCAATAATGGCATTCAACCGATTGCTGTGATTTTCGAGAATATTCAGAAAATGCTTTTGTTTGTCTGGATCTGATACATTGCGTAATGTTTCAGTAAATCCCTTAATTGCCGTAATAGGTGTCTTAAGTTCGTGGGAAACATTGGCAACAAATTCTTTACGAATATTTTCCAATTTCCGGATCCTGGTAATGTCATTTAATACAAATACAGCACCGGTTTTTTTATCGGACTCATCAAAAAGAATTGCTCCGGTGATATTCAAATACCTGTTGTTTGTATTTGAAATTGTAAGTTCTTTTTCCTGAACTTTCTCACCAGCTAATACATCCTCAATAAAAAATATCAAATCTGAATTGCGAATGATACTGCCGATTTGATTCCCAATAGCCGATTTTCTCTCGATATGAAATAAATTAGTAGCTGCTTTATTCAGACTTATGATTCTCCCCTGCGTATTAACAGCCAAAACACCTTCCACCATACTGGATAATACTGCTTCTCGTTCATTCCGTTCTTGAAGGATAGTTTGAAAGCGGTGATTTAATTGTTTCGTCATCCGATTTAACGAATTTGCTAAACTATTTAGTTCCGTTGTATTTGAAATCGGAAGCTTTGGGGAAAAATTACCTTCAGCAAACTGTTCAGCACTGTGCTTCATTACTTCCAGTGGTTTGGCAATTCGTTTTGACAGAATAAGACTGGTTACTCCAGCCATCATGGAAATCAATATTCCAATAATAAGTACAGTGCGTCGAATACCGGCAATATTATCCTGTAAAGATGTAATTGGCAGTGATGTTCTGATAATCAATGACTGCTCTGCAATAGTCACTGGGATTGCCAGGTACATCATCTCTTGTTCCAGCGTATGACTGTAACGAATGACAGTACCTATCTCTTTTTCATGTGCTCTGATAATTTCCGGACGATCGTTATGATTATCCATTTTCCGTGGGTCTTCATGAGAATCTCCCAAAACATCTCCGGAGGCTGCAATAATGGTTACCCGGGTTCCTGTGGCGGCTCCTAAATCCTGACATACTTTAGTAATATCCCTAATATCATTGGTGAATTCATTTGAAATAATCCGGCTGACCAGAACCGCATGGGTTTTGAGTTCATTGGTTTTCTCATCGTAATAAAAATCCTCTACGGAACGAATGATCAACCAAACAAAAGTCAATACAACCACAATAATAATGGTTAAGGAAGGAATAACCAATTGGGAGAATAGTCGTCTGTTTGCCATCAGTTTGTTATTCTTCCAAATAAAATCGATATCCAACACCTCGAACAGTCTTAATGAAGCGGCCGGCTTTACCAAGTTTTTTTCTTAAACCGACAATCTGAAAATCTACTGTACGATCGGTAACCGGATAGTTATCGCCCCGCACTGCATCTATAATCTGATAGCGTGTAAACACTATATTCGGCCTACTCGAAAGGAGATGCAGGATTTGGAATTCCGTATAAGTGAATTCAATCAGTCTTTCGCCAATTTTTACTTCCCGTTTTTCGGGATGAATGGTTAGATCATGAATTGTGATCACACCATTTTCATCGGCAACGGATTCGGAATACCGACGCAGTAAAGCTTTCACTCGGGCCACGAGGACTTGCGGACTAAAGGGCTTGGTAACATAATCATCAGCCCCGATTTCCAAACCCTTAACAATATCCGTTTCTTCTCCGCGTGCAGTCAGCATCAAGATGGGAATTGATTTTGTTTCGGTGTCACCTTTCAGAATCCGGCAGACATTCAGCCCGTCAATATTAGGAAGCATAAGGTCTAATACAATCAGATCAGGATGGTGAATGCTGGCTTTTTTTAAGGCTTGTTCACCATTAGTTACGCAAGTGGTTTGGAATCCATTTATTTCTAAATTATACTTAACCAATTCCAAGATGTCTTCTTCATCGTCAACTATAAGAATGTGTTTTTGAAGTGTTCTTTTCATGAACAATAATTTAAGAGTAAATTATTAGAGTTTTATTAGCATTTTAAATTATTTTGACTTTATGGTGTACGTTATAATATAGCAAGACCAGTATCCGCCTCCCGCACAAAGTAAATCAAAACAAAGTTCAAGTTTTGTGTTAATAGAATTATGGGTAGATTTGGGTATGAATGAGTTAACATACATCGATAATCCTGAACTTTTTAAAAGAGAAATAAAAAGATTAAAAGTTGAGAGAGAGAAAAATAAAATTGATTTAATAATATGAAGCTAGATACGAATGCAATCTATAGATTCTCCAGACCGTATTTTTAATTAGAAAAATAATTGGTGGGGTTTTTGTTTTCCTAAATTTATCCTTACATTCAGCGTGAGTATTCGTTATGCAACTATAAGGCTTTACTCTCCATTTTTTCTCCTAACTAGTAATCATATTAACCCAACTTACTTTGACGATGTCCATTAGAAAAATATTTACTTCCATTAGATTTTCAAGATTAAACATGGTCTTTTTCGGGATACTCTTTTTTTATTGTTGTCAAAAAACAGAAGAGGTATCAGTGAGAATAATTGAGGAAGATTCAGCAGTTTTGTTACCCATGCACATACTAAAAGTAAAAGGACGAAGGGATGGATACTATGCCCATATTCATGCAAAGTTTGTTTCTGATAATCATTCTATCTCAAGTAAAGAACTAATTGTACCTGACAGTATCATCATGGAGATTTCTATTAAGACTGGAGTGCCGTCTCATCTTTCTTCTGGTAATTACCGATTGCACAAAAATAGACAATTGTTTACGGGATCTGTGAGCTCATCTTATATATACTTTACAGGTGGACAAGGTGGACTGCCGGGTTTTGGAGGTGTCTTTCTCTTTAAAACATCAGACGAAGCTTCATACAAAATCAATCTACCTCCAGCAGAGTTAAAAAGAAGGTAATATGAAAAGATGCGAATAGAATAGATTGGTTGTCAAATGTATGCACTAAGTTGACTTGAGATGCAATAAGAATGATATCTGCAGAAGAATTTAGAAGAGCACATAGCAGAGGAGGACAGCATCAAGGCATTTATTTAGGTCATCCTGAATTTGAAGGATTTGAAGTTATCCTTTAATTCAAGCCCCCGAATAGTGGGGTTTTTTGTTTGTGGGATAATGGGTAGATTTGGAAATGATTAACCGCATCACATTCTTTTACTCTTAAACATCTATTAGACTATCTATTAGGACTACGTCTAGTACCTGAATTTTTACCTTTAGGCGGTCCGCCAGAGTTCTGGTTATTCGACGTTGGATTACCACCTCTATTTTTATTACGTGGCTTATACTTAGATGTAGGCTTATTGGCAGAACGAGTATTCTTTATGTCCTGTTGCCCATCATGGTGTTCCGTTTTTTCTTTTTTTGGCTTTTTAGATTTAGAAGGTGTTCGTAAATAAGAAATAGGTAGCGCATGTACAGGAACAAAGCCTTCTATCGTAATACGTTCTAACAATATTTGTGTTAGGCGCTCTATATCCGATAAAAGATTAAATTCATCAGCACTTACTAAAGAAACTGCACGCCCTGTTAAACCAGCTCTTCCTGTACGTCCAATACGGTGTATATAATCTTCTGGCACATTAGGTAAATCAAAGTTCACCACTTGAGGTAGTTGATCGATATCAATTCCTCTTGCGGCAATATCCGTTGCAACCAGTATATTAATTCTCCCTGCTTTAAAGCCCGCTAATGCTTTGGTCCTTGCGCTTTGGCTCTTATTGCCATGAATGGCTGCGGCATTAATCTTCGCACCTTCTAAATTTTTGACTAAACGGTTAGCACCACGTTTAGTTTTTGAGAAAACTAACACTCGATTCCATTCTTTATCTTTAATTAAATGAATCAGTAATTTAGTGGCCTGCCCCCCAGAAGTTGTACCAGTTTGAAAGTTA
>JABMOV010000173.1 GCA_013203145.1 Fidelibacterota bacterium | reverse complement strand
GGATATACTTATTTTAAGCAAATTGCAGATATTACGGCTCCATGGGAATTCCACAATAGACTGACATAGAAAGATATCAGTGAAGCTCGAAATAAAATCAACCAGAGCCATGAAACAGTATATAGTCTAAAGTCTACCGATATCGATTATCCTTTCCATTATGTTGTATCAAAAACTCTTCACGTGCCCATGGTTTTGCATGAATTTGTAGAGCAGATTCAAATATCTGCGATATTCAAAACAATACACTTAGAATATTTACAGGATAAAACAATTAATTCAATCGAGGATTTACAGGAATTAATTAGAGGTATGTAGGTTAGACGACACACTTTTCATTTAAAATCTGTGTCCACATAAGTTATAAAATGTAATTTTCAAGTATGACCAAAGAAGATATAATTCGATTAACAACATTAAGTCATGGATCTGGTTGAGCGTGTAAAATAGGTCCGGAGGATCTAACTCACGTTTTAGGCGGTTTGAAAGAACCCGTACATGATGATCGGGTCATCATTGGCTATAATGGCAAGGATGACGCTGCCGTGGTGCGTCTTTCCGGGGATAAGTATTTAGTCCAAACCGTAGATTTTTTTACACCTGTAGTAGACGATCCCTATCAATTTGGTCAGATCGCTGCAACAAATTCTCTTTCTGATATTTATGCAATGGGAGCAGAACCTGTTTTTGCGCTAAATATTGTTGGATTCCCCATTCAACAATTGCCCCGTGAGATGCTTACACAAATTTTACAAGGCGGTGCAGACAAAGCAGCAGAAGCAGGCATAACTATTGTTGGTGGACATAGTGTGGATGATAATGAACCAAAATATGGTTTAGTCGTTACGGGTGAAGTCCATAAAGATGATTTGATTACCAACGATAAAGCGCAACCCGGTGATGTTCTTGTTTTGACCAAACCAATCGGTACTGGAATGATTTCTACAGCAATTAAAAAGGGGATTGCTGATCCGATTGCTATTCAAACGGCTGTGAAATCCATGAGTTATTTAAATAAATATGCTGCAGAATGTATGGACAGCAAAATGGTTAATGCCGCCACGGATATAACAGGATTTGGTTTATTAGGTCATTTATTGGAAATGTGTCAGGCCAGCGGAGTCTCCGCGAATATTGAATATGGAAATATTCCCTTATTACCATCCGCAATGGATTTAGCCAAAAAAGGAATTATTCCCGGTGGCACAAAACGGAACCTAGCTTTTGTTTCACAGCACGTAAAATTTTCCTCTTCGATCACACCAATACAGAAATTAATGTGTGCCGATGCGCAAACGTCAGGTGGATTGCTCATATCTATGCCAAAATCTGTAGCAATAGACTACATCGAACAATTTAATAAAAAATCTCCATTCACCGCAGTGATAATCGGAGAGATTATTACCAAAGAAGATGAATTAAAAATTAATGTAGTGTAACTCAAGCCTGTTTTTATTTTTAACAAACTAAATAGGACTAAAAAAGTCCCATAAAGATATTGGTTACTTAATTAAGAGTGTATTAAATTATATACGATATATTTAGTCTTATTAATGTTAAAACTCACACGCAAAGTAGAATACGCCCTAATTGCCCTTCGACATATTCAGTCAAAAGGTGATGAGAATATCTCCAGTGCAAAGGAGATTGCAGATGCGTACGGCATCCCTGCCCAGCTTTTAGCAAAGGTGCTACAACAACTTGCACGTGAAAAAATTATCGATCCAGTTCAAGGACCGGCCGGTGGCTATCGCATGAAAAAAGATTTAGAATCGATAAATCTAACAGATTTCTTTGAATTATTAGAGGGTCCGGTTGGTTTAATGGATTGTTTTTTTGATTCGAATTGCAACCAGCATGCACAGTGCAACATTAAGTCACCTATTTTAAAAATAAATGATTCCATTCGAACTCTATTAGATAAAATGTCTGTGGCGGACGTGATGAAATAAAATGGAAAAATCGGAAATTATATCAGTATTAGAGCAATGTTTTGATCCAGAGATTCCAATCGATTTATGGAATCTGGGATTGATTTACGACATCCATGCAAAACCGATTGACGGTACGGAACTGCACGATGTACTTGTTATCATGTCATTGACCACACCTGGTTGTCACATGGGACAGCACATGGCTAACGATGTCAAAACCAAATTAGAGGCTTTGGATACAATTAACAAAGCAACAGTATCAATCATATTTGATCCACCATGGACGCCGGATATGATGAGTAATGTAGCTCGAGAAAAACTTGGGCTAGCAGCTGTTAACAACTCGGGGGAAAATCAATCATTTGATTGGGAGTAAATATGGAAAAGATGACACAAGATACCCCTGAAAAACAATTACACGACTTTAATCGATCCAACATTGTAGTAACACCGAGTGCCGTGAAACGATTTAAAGCTGTCATGAAAAGTGAGGACAAAGAGGGTTTTGCTTTACGTTTTGGTATTGAGAGCGGTGGATGTTCGGGGTTTAATTATACGATGTTATTTGATGATAAATCCGGACCCAATGACAAAGTATCTGAGACCAATGGAATAAAAGTATATTGTGATATTAAAAGTTGGTTGTACGTCAAAGGATGTACCATTGATTATTCGGATGATTTGTTAAACGGTGGATTTAAAATAAGCAATCCCAATGCCGACCGTACTTGCGGTTGCGGAACCAGTTTTTCAGCCTGAGAGAACAAACAGTGAGTGACGAAAAGAAAATAATAGATGATGCGATAGATCAGGAATACAAGTACGGTTTCGTCACGGATATCGAACAGGAGACATTTCCACCAGGGTTAGATGAAGAGGTCATCCGAAAGATTTCAGCTAAAAAACTTGAACCGGGATGGTTGCTGGATTGGCGCTTAAAAGCCTACCGTCATTGGAAAACGATGGTGGAACCAACCTGGTCATCGGTCAAATATCCAACAGTCGATTTTCAATCTATCAGTTATTTTTCTGCGCCCAAGAAGAAACCCGAACTGAAAAGTCTTGATGAAGTAGATCCTGAACTTTTGGAAACATATAGAAAACTTGGGATTCCATTAGAAGAGCAAAAAATATTTGCAGGAGTTGCTGTGGATGCGGTTTTTGACAGTGTATCTGTCACCACAACTTTTAAAAAAGAATTATCCAACCATGGAATTATTTTTTGTCCACTTTCTGAGGCTGTACAAAATCATCCTGATTTAGTAAAAGAATATTTGGGCTCAGTCGTACCTGCCGCAGATAATTTTTATGCCGCACTTAATTCAGCAGTATTCAGTGAGGGATCATTCGTATATATTCCAAAAGGCGTGAGATGCCCAATGGAATTATCCACGTATTTCCGCATCAATGCGTTAAATACGGGCCAATTTGAACGGACACTCATTATTGCTGATGAAGGTAGCCACGTAAGTTACCTCGAGGGTTGTACGGCTCCCATGCGAGATGAAAATCAATTGCATGCCGCTGTTGTGGAGCTCGTGGCACACAAAGATGCGAATATTAAATATTCAACGGTTCAGAATTGGTATCCTGGTGATAAAGAAGGTAAAGGCGGTATTTATAATTTTGTCACTAAGCGAGGTATTTGTTTAGATGATAATTCCAAAATTTCATGGACACAGGTTGAAACGGGATCAGCAATCACCTGGAAATATCCCAGTGTAATTCTTAAAGGTGATAATTCTATTGGTGAATTTTATTCTGTGGCGTTAACGAATAATTATCAGCAGGCAGATACTGGGACAAAAATGATTCACATGGGCAAGAATACCAAAAGTACCATTATATCAAAAGGTATCTCCGCAGGGAAAAGCCAAAATGCCTATCGCGGTGAAGTGAAAATTATGAAAGGGGCTGACAACGCCCGGAATTATTCGCAATGTGATTCCATTTTGATCGGCGATCAATGCGGGGCTCATACGTTTCCTTATATCGATGTCCGAAATCATACTGCAAAAATGGAGCATGAAGCCACCACGTCAAAAATTGGTGAAGAACAAATATTTTACTGTAATCAACGGGGGATTTCGGAGGAAGATGCAGTTTCCATGATCGTAAATGGATTCTGTAAGGACGTCTTTCAGGAATTACCCATGGAGTTTGCCATGGAAGCCCAAAAACTCATGGAAGTGAGTTTAGAGGGAAGTATAGGTTAAGCATCAAGGATGAAGATACACGTTTTAAGGCAATACCACATTAACACTCAAACACAAAAACACTTATTATGATGTTAAAAATTAAAAATCTCCATGCCTCGGTAGGTGACAAACCTATATTAAAAGGTATAAATCTTGAAGTAAAAGCCGGTGAAATGCATGCCATCATGGGGCGAAATGGTTCAGGGAAAAGTACTCTGACCAATATCATCACGGGTAAAGAAGGATATACAATTACCGATGGATCTATAGAGTATAAAGGTAAGAGTATCCTTGATGATTCACCTGAAGATCGGGCATTGAATGGCATTTTTCAATCCTTCCAGTATCCCGTGGTCATCCATGGTGTAAATAACACTTATTTTCTACGAACCGCCTACAACGCGAAACGTAAATACCTTGGTCAACCTGAATTAGATGCCGCATCATTTATGAAACTCATCCGCGAAAAAATGAAATTAGTGGAAATGGATAGATCATATTTAAAACGATCTGTCAATGATGGGTTTTCCGGTGGTGAAAAGAAGCGTAATGAAATTCTACAAATGGTTACGCTGGAACCATCACTATCCATATTAGATGAGACGGATTCAGGTTTAGACATTGATGCCTTAAAGATTGTAGCCAATGGTGTAAATAATTTTCGTCGTGAAGATCGATCTTTTATCGTGATTACGCATTATCAGCGATTACTGAAATATATTGAGCCCGATGTGGTGCATGTTCTCATGGATGGTCAGATAGTGAAAACTGGTGGCAAGGAATTAGCCCTTGCTCTTGAAGAAAAAGGATACGGTTGGTTAGATGGAGATCAGTTATAAATGAACTCTTTCTATGGGAAAGAATTTGATCGGTGGGTAAAGGACGGACATGGGAGTTCTAACCACACACTTCGTGAAGTGGGTTTAAAGCATTTTCAGGAGCTTGGATTTCCTACAACCCGGCAGGAGGAATGGCGTTTCACCAATGTTTCTCAATTAGGTAAATCACATTATTCGTGGAGCTCCTCCACAAAAGTTGATGAACAAGCGATCCAAAAACTATTAGATGAGCATCGCATCGCGGATACGTACACAATTTGTATGATAAACGGAGTTTTAAATAAAAATTTATCTAATTTTCATGAGTCAATAATAATTGAAGATATCCTGTCTGCTAATACAGATAGTTTTCATGAAAATAGTATATCAACGCCTTTTACTGATTGGAACACAGCTTTTTATAATTCCGGGTTATATTTAGAGATTCCCGACAATATTCAGATTGAGAAACCCATTAGAGTTATTTGGATAAATCAATTTAATTCCCATACTGAGGTGGTTCATTCAAAAAGCCATGTGAATATGGGGTTGAATAGTGAAGCTGTCATCATTGACCATTTTTTAACCGATTCCAATTATGAAAGTATCATCAATCATGTTAGCGGTATTCAATTGAATGAGAATAGTCAATGTGAATATATCAAAATTCAGGAAGAAACATCTGCGAAGCATTTCCATTCGTTGGATGTCATCCAAGACGCTAATAGCAGATATATTTCAACTCAATTGGCTACTGGTTCACCGCTAAATAGAAACGAATGTACGATAATTCAGCAGGGTGAAGGATGTGATTCAAAACTTTATGTATTAGGATTGCAACGCGATCAACATCACGTGGATTATCAAACAATAATCCGTCATGATAATATCCATGGCACCAGTCGCGAAGTGGTTAAGAATATTTTACGGGACTCCTCCCGTGCAGTTTTTAATGGTCGTGTGATTGTTGCCAGAGGATCCCAGAAAACGGATGCCTTTCAATCAAATAAAAATATCCTTCTTTCAAAAAATGCCAGAGTAAATGCTAATCCACAATTAGAGATTTATGCTGACGATGTTGCGTGTTCTCATGGATCCACAACCGGTGAATTGGATGATGATGCTTTGTTCTATTTGCGAAGCAGGGGCATTGGTCTTGATGAAGCGCAATCCCTGATGATAAGCGGATTTGCAACGGAAGTCATCGAGAATATATCCAGTGAAAGTATACGTGATCTATTTACACTGCGTTTAGAAAATTGGTTGGAGGCTAAAGCATGAACATTCAGGATGTTTTAGCGGAAATTCGTGAAGATTTTGATCTCTTTGACGATCCAAGAGATAAATTTGCGCAACTCATGGATATTGGAAAACAGGCTCCAGAATTTAATCCCGCGGATAGAAGAGAAGAAAACCGAGTCATAGGATGTTCTTCGCAAGCATGGTTGGTCTGGCAAAAACATGATGATGGCACATTTTCATTCCAGGCGGATTCCGATGCACATATTGTAAAAGGATTATTAACCATTTTAACTCGCATATTCGAAGGAGAATCCGCTGCACAAATACAAAGTATTTCAGGCAATGAAATATTTTCTGCAATTGGATTGGAAGGAACGATTACGAGTCAAAGAACCAATGGATTTATGAGTGCTTTGAGGAAAATCCAAATGGAAATAACAAAGGTTTAGGTAATGAATACGGGCGAAATCATACGATTAAAGCGAGATGTAGATGCATTTATTGTTCCTTCGGGGGATAAAGTTACTTTAAAGAAAGAAGAGCCCGTGCGAATTACGCAAGCTTTAGGTGGGACATACACAATTGTGCTTAATGGCAACATGTTTCAAATGTCCGGAATGGATGCCGATGCGCTTGGATTTGAGCGAGAAGAAATCCCTGAGGAAAATTTTGGTGACATGAAAAAAGAAGTCGATGCACAGGTAGTTTGGGATCAACTCAAATCGGTTTACGATCCGGAGATCCCTGTAAATATAGTTGATCTTGGTTTGATCTATGATTTAGCGATTACTCCCATGCAGCCTAGTGGAAATAGAATAGATATCAAGATGACCCTAACCGCGCCAGGCTGCGGAATGGGTCCTGTCATTGCCAGGGATGCGGAACAAAAAGTATTAGCAGTGCCAGGTGTTGCTGATGTGATGGTAGAGTTGGTTTGGGAACCGCAATGGTCAAAGGATATGATGAGTGAAGAAGCCCAATTGCAATTAGGACTGCTATAAAAAGGCCAATTGATATTATAATCTTCAGAAATCTGAATTGAAAATCCCCCTTTAAAGGGGGAATAAAAGGGGGTTGTTCACAATAACCGATGAAGATACATTATAATCCCAAGCTGAAAAAACTTGCGCGTAATCTGAGAAACAATAGTACGCTTTCCGAAGTGTTGTTGTGGCAATCACTCAAGAAGAAACAAGTGCTTGGTTATCAATTTTCCAGACAGAGACCAATTGGAGACTACATTGTTGATTTTTATTGTTCTAAGCTAATGCTGGTTATTGAAATTGATGGAAGCAGTCATGAAGATAAATATGAATATGATGTATCAAGGCAGAAGTATTTAGAACGGTTAGGGTTATCTGTTATCCGTTTTGATGATAAAGATATTAAAAATCAACTTCATAATGTTCTATCTGGAATTGAAAATTGGATACTTGAGAATACAAAATAAAGATACACCCCGATCCGACATTCCGGTCGGATCACCCCTCTTGATAGAGGGGATTCGTCATGAATGAAAATGTCATGATAAATAAAAGGATAATAGATGTTGAAACTATTTAAAATAGAAAAAAGTTTTAGTTACGGAGTTTGGTCTTGATAGATTTAAAAAAAATCCGAAGCGATTTTCCTGGATTACAGATAAATGTACATGGAAAACCCTATGTTTATTTTGACAGTGCAGCAACGAGTCAAAAACCAAAGATGGTCATAGATGCTGTTACATCCTACTATACGGATTATACTGCAAATGTTCATCGTGGAATTTATTTTGCGAGTGAAAAAGCCACGAATCACTATGAATCGGTTAGAGCGCAAGTCGCACAGTTAATCCATGCTTCCTCTGAACGAAATATTATATTTACAAAAGGCACAACTGAATCAATAAATATGGTGGCCTATTCTTGGGCGCGGAAACATCTCAAACCTGGAGATGAAATACTCATCACCGAAATGGAACATCACAGCAATCTGGTTCCATGGCAAATTGCAGCTCAAGATACTGGAGCAATTTTAAAATATATCCCCATTACGATGGATGGCACATTGGATTTATCCGACATTGGATTATTATTGAGTCCAAGTACAAAATTGTTTGCAATAACACAACAATCCAATGTTCTTGGTACGGTTAATCCAATTAAAGAACTGGTACGAAAAGGTCATGATATGGGGGCTGTGGTTTTGGTGGACGCTGCACAAAGTGTTCCCCACCAATCAGTAGATGTTCAAGACTTGAATTGTGATTTTCTTGCTTTTTCGGGACATAAAATGTTGGGTCCTACGGGAGTTGGTGTTCTTTATGGAAAGATGGAGATTCTTGAGGATATGACACCTTTCCATGGTGGTGGAGAAATGATTAATCGTGTAACCATGCAAGAATCAACATGGAATGACATTCCATATCGATTTGAAGCTGGCACACCCAATATTGCGCAAGTCATAGGTCTTGGTGCCGCTATTGATTATTTGAATGATATTGGTATGGCTACTGTTCATTTTTATGAACAGGAATTATTAGCGCATGCTAAAAATGCTTTATCTGATATAGATGGTATTACAATCTATGGACCGGAGAATAACTGCGGTGCGGTTATTCCATTTAATATTGATGGAATACATGCTGCTGATTTGGCACAATTCCTTGATCAGGATGGTATTGCGGTTCGCGCAGGGCATCATTGTGCGCAACCCATAATGGATAAATTTGGTGTGAGTTCAACTGTGCGGGCTAGTTTTTATGTATATAATACAAAAGATGAAGTTGATCAATTTATCCAATGTTTAAATAATATTAAGAAGTATTTCGTATAATGACGGGAACGGTTACTATGGACTGGGATGTGTTTCTTGATGATGGTATCTTGAAAGAAAAGAGCTTTCGACAGAAAATAGAATCTATAGATTGGATTTCATACAAAGGTAAAAATGTTGTAATAAAAGGTTGCTCAACAGCTCACGTTCCGACATGGGCATATATGATGATAACCGCACATTTAGCCCCGCATACAAGGCATATTTTGTTTGGTGAACCCCGACGTGCCGTTTCCATTTATAAACAATAGATATTCAGTTTTACCCACACAATATATTTAAAGTTTCTACATAAAATATTTAAATAGGACTTGACGGTCCAGATTCATAGTTCTAATTTTCGACCGCACAGTCGATAAGGAAACTTAGAATTCAATGCCAACACAAAGACAACAAGAAGAACGCGAATACCGACGCCGTCAAATATTGAAAGGCGCTCTGGTTGTATTTTCTAAAACTCCTAGCGAAAATGTCACTATGGTTGACATTGCTAAAGAATCTGGTTTTGGAAAAGCCACTCTCTACTATTACTTCGATTCGAAAGAAGCCATTGTAACTGAATTACTTATTGAAGGCTGGCAGGATTTATGGGTATGTATTGAACCCGTTTTGGAAGCCAGTAATTCATCAAAACAAATTTTTATCCATGTTCTTCAAACTATTGGAGAACAAATTGAGAAGAATCGTTCTCTCTACGAATTCTTATTCAACGCTCCGGCGCACATGCCGTCCCATGGAGAGCAACCTCCTGAATGGAAACAGTATCAAGTGAGATTATACACCGTTTTAAAGGGATTGTTGGACGACGGCATGGCCTCCGGAGAATTTCCACACGTTAATCCTCAAATGATGATGAGAGGAATTGGTGGACTATTTCACGGATTATTCTTTTTGGGGACAAAACCTCAAAAGATATCGAAAGAAGAAATTGAAATGCTTCTGAATGGAATATTTAATCCCCCTACTGAACCCACAAAAACACACGAGGTCAAATAGTGAGACCAATTATCTTAGTTGGAACAATATCGGTTACTCTTGCACTGATAATATTTACCATTGTTACTATTAAACTGCAAAAATCTAAAATGTTGAATAAAGGAATTCTCACAGGGTATAGCCTTGGTGTAATCCTTGA
The DNA here is from genome assembly GCA_013203145.1 of Fidelibacterota bacterium. Classification (GTDB taxonomy): domain Bacteria; phylum Fidelibacterota; class Marinisomatia; order Marinisomatales; family JABMOV01; genus JABMOV01. The sequence goes on along the minus strand of JABMOV010000173.1, from coordinate 4,786 downwards.
TTTTACAGCATTAATGTGTATGTCATTTGCTGCGACACATCCACCATTTACTATCCACGGAATCATAGGATATTCTGCGTTTTTACTTATGGCTGGTGGTGTTGTTTGGGCAATCAGGACATTTAGAAAAGGCACTATTGAATTGCCTGATAATGTTGGACAATACTTGAAATATATCTATGGATATTGGGCATTAGCATACTTTACTGGCGCTTTTATGTCCACCATGGCATAATCAGAAATCACTATCATTATATAAGCTTTTACCGATTCAATGAAAAAAATATTTACTCAAAAAACACTCAAATATGTATTGATTCTGAGCTTCATCAGTTCAAATTTAAGTAATCTTCTTGGGAATACGCCTACGTCGAAGCCTCTCAATGGACGCGTGACAGATTCCGCAAATTCAAGATCAATCCCTACCGTGAATGTTATGATAAACGAGCTAGGAATTGGTGACGTTTCGGATGAAAACGGGGAATATGAATTTCTGAATCTAGCGTCTGGATTATATACATTGACTTTTAGTCATATTGGCTTTGAATCAAAAACTATCTCAGTTAACTATCCACAACAAACTAAAATAGAAATTCAGTTAGAAGAATCATTTTTCCAGATGGATCAAGTTGTTGTAACAAGTACACGCACTGAAAAAATCCATCGCAATGTTCCCGTTGCTACTGAAGTGATTACAAAAAAGGATATTCATGATTCTGGCGCAATGGATGTTGGAGAACTACTTGCGCAACGATCAGGTATATCAATCTCAAATACTGTTACGGGAGAAAGCGTTGTCAGTCTTATGGGGATGGATGGGAAATATGTATTAATCCTTCTTGATGGACGACCCGTCACTGGAAAATTTAATGGTCGTGTTTCATTAGACCAGATTCCCACAAATTTGTTAAAAAAAGTTGAAATCATAAAAGGTCCAAATTCAGCTCTCTATGGTAGTGAAGCTATGGGTGGTGTAATAAACTTTATAACTGAAGATGCCGATACAAAAACAAATTATTCCATAACGAGTCGGTTTTCTTCTGGAGATGGGTCATTTAATCCAGTGGACAAGGATGCGGGTCGGCGAAATGTGCGTATTAATGTGAGTCGTCGATGGAAAGATATATCAATCCATGGAGATTTGGATTATCATGTTATTAATATGGATGATGAGAACCTCCATATCAATGTTGATGATATTAAGAAAGTCACTTCTAGGTCATGGTTAAAATGGGATGTGAAAGCCAACCATAAAATTGCATTGGATTTTACTTATTATGGGGATTCCGAAGCGAATAAAACCAGTACTGTTGAAGCAGTCACACATGTTAATCGTATTAATCCAATTGTCGAATATTCATGGAATGTGAATGATGTTTGGAAACTTGACCAGTCTTTACGATTTTCATCCTATATCCGTAGTTATGATCAAAAACGTCCTTGGGGTACACCTATCTCAAGTGATACCACCGGAGAACTTGAGTCGGAATATGAATTAAACATCATTCGGGTGAAGGAAAAATCCACTTTAAATCTTGGAACAGAAATAGTTAATGCGGATTATATAAGTAACAGAATTTTATCAGGTCAACGATCATTAAGATCGAGAAGTGTATTTGGTCAATATGATTTTAAGCCTTTTTCCAATATTAATACAGTAGTTGGAACCAGACTGGATAATAATAATGAAGTTGGGACTGTCTTAAGTCCACGGTTAGCGATTATGGCCAATTTTGGTATGCGTTGGAAATTACGAAGTACTGTCGGTAAAGGATTTCGGATGCCTGCCTTTGTGGATCGATATATTGATTGGACCCATGAAGCCTTTGGATACCATATCATTGGGAATCCCGACCTGAAACCAGAGAAATCCACAGGCTACACCCTAGGGTTAGAATACTATCACCCTTTGGTATATCAAATCAGTATTATGGTGTATAGAACAAACTTTACCAATATGATTAATGATTATGTTGTAGAACCAAATGTCTTCAGTTATGAAAACATAGATCGGGTACAATACAATGGAATGGAAATCCAAGGTCGTTGGACGATTTCCAATTCATGGATAACCAGTTGGGGAATGAATTATATTGATAATCGCGACATGTCAACCTGGGGTTTGATTCCAAATACAAAACCATTTTCAATGAGTTTTAGGGTGAGTTATCAACATCCAAAAAATAGATTTAAAGCTTCATTAAGAACAAAATTCACCGGGTCATATTTCACTCATGAATACTTACCTGAACTCGGAGATTTTGAAAAAAGTGATATACCAAGAAAACCATTTACAATTACTGAAGTAACCAGTAGTTACAAAATACTTCCCACCCTCACTTTATTTGGTGGGATTAAAAATTTAACTGATATTACCGATGAAGTACATGGGCCCTTTATTGGACGAAGATATTTCATCGAATTAAACCTTAACATACATGGAGAATAAAATGTTGAGACAAATATTAATAGGAATCGTAACATTATCAATTATGTTTACGATTGGTTGTGATTCTGACGATAAAAAAGAAGTAGTGGACGAGAGTATTACAATGAATACTGAAGATATCGGTATTGACAGTTACTATTTTAACCTAAATAACGGCAGTTTTAGTGAAACTTATGACCTGAAATTTGAGGCAGCTGGTCAAGGATACCAGATTGTATTAAATAATGCAGCAGGTGTCTATGCAATGGAAGCTGATACAAATGATTTCGACGCTGCGATCGTACCATCATCCCCATTTAGCTCTGATACTGCGGATGCGAGTATTTACGTAATTGGCGAAAACTGGATGGATGAAAATACATATGACCCATCTGATCATAGTATAGATGGAAATGGAACAATCTATTTTGTTCGTACAGCCAATTATGAAATCGTAAAGCTTGAAGTAATAAGTGGATCACCTACTTCATTTATTATTAAATATGCTATTGAGAGCGATACAGATATTTTTGGCGATGCAGTAACCAAAACAATTAATTATTCAAGTAGTAGTCCAGAGTACTTCGATTTCACTGGCGAATCAGAAATCACGGATTCAAACTGGGATGTAGCCATCCTAACAATGCCAGTATATGCTCCGGGAATGGGTAATATTTACATGCCAACGATTAAAATGAACTTTGGTAGAAATGTTAAAGTAAGTGTACTGACTGACACAGCCTATGAAGAAATAACGGAAGTTCCATCTGACATTATTTTGGTAATGGATTCAGCAGTCAATTCTCATCTTGGGTATGAAGGTGTCAATGAAGTTTTGGTTTATCACCCTGAACCTCCATATAACCATAAGGTTATTGTCGAAAATCCTGATTATATTTACATCTTTGAAACCCCAGAAGGGTCTTTCAAATTAAAATTTGATGAATATGGTTCAGGCGCCCTGATTTTTACTTATGTAATGCTCTAGAAAATAGTAAATTCAAATCCGGGGATATGATATTACTTCATATCCCCTTTTTTATTTCTCAAGGAGAAAATAAATGACATTTTTTCATTATTTACCAATAATAACAACGATTTTATCTATTTTTTTCTCTTATAAAATCTATATGCGTTACATCGCAAGAAAAAGCGGATATCATCTATTGTGGTGGAGTATAGGAGTTCTTATCTATGGTGCCGGAACGTTTGCAGAAAGTTGGTTTACTATAGTTGGGTGGAATCCATTTATGTTCAAATTTTGGTATATCGTTGGTGCTTTGCTAGGTGGCGCTCCTTTGGCGCAAGGTACAGTATGGTTATTGCTAAAATCAAAGTCTGCAAAACGATGGACGATATTTATGCTTACTTATGCGTCCATAGCATCAATTTTTGTTATCCTTTCACCAATTAATTATGAATTGGTTAATCCGCATCTGCCTAGTGGAAAAGTACTTATTTGGCAATGGGTAAGGTTGTTTAGCCCAATAATTAACCTTTATGCCGTTATTTTTCTTATTGGTGGTGCCATTGTATCTGCTTGGCGGTTTTATAGACACGCAAAAGGGAACGATATCGCTAAAGACAGATTTGTCGGTAACATTTACATTGCTGCCGGTGCCATGCTACCTGGTTTTGGAGGGATTTTCAGTCGAATTGGCCACACTGAATACCTCTACCTTGGCGAAGTAGTTGGAATTGTGCTGATATGGCTTGGATATTGGTACAACACGCGTCGACGTCCAATAGAGAAAATAATTGATACAAGTTTAATTCGATAATAAATCATCTTATTTTCAACTTCTTATTATTAATTGAATACATCAAATACATAGAGGATTCAATGCAAAATATTTTATCAATCTTCGCATTACTAATTTTGTTGGGCTGCCATCATGCAAAAGTGCAACCACAACCAGAAGCTGTTTCACATGCTCCTGCCTCTGAAGCATTAGCTGAGAAATATCCCATAAAAGCAATCCCTGGTTTACCCGTAGCAGCAGAAGCATATTATTCACCGGATGGTGAATGGCTAATCTGCAATGCCCAAGTAGCCGAAGACGATGAAGTTCACCATACGTATGTGGCGAAAATTGATGGAAGTGAAATTATTCGCACAAATAATATTGGCGAAGATGCTTGTTCATTTTTTATGCCTGATGGGAAACAAATCCTCTATACATCAACAAAAGACAATTTGCATTTACCAAAAGGGCAGTGGTCCAAGCCAGAGGATTATCCAGTAGGTGCGGAATTATATTTATCTGATCCTGATGGTTCCAACGAAGTGCGACTCACCAATAACGAATACTATGTTGCTGAAGTATCGGTTTCTGCATATGGAGAATGGATTCTGTT
>JABMOV010000172.1 GCA_013203145.1 Fidelibacterota bacterium | reverse complement strand
TATCGCCCGGGAAGGAATTTTGTCTTTTCCTTAATGTTAGTAAAATAATAATTGTGAATCTCATTTAGAGAGGTGGGCCTTCTCCCTTTTTGGGTGCCTTTCGTTTGGCAATATTTAAAACTCTAGGTGAAAAGCTATGCCTGGGATCAGTACGGTATTATTTTTTTTGTATGCGGGAATAACGGTTGGCAAAAATGAGATGTTCATTCCGTCGTTGTTCGCCAATGACCCATCCGGGTGAGAATTAATTATTTTTCTCGTGAAATATGTACCGGCGCCATAACCTGCTAATGCCATGCTTAACATTGGTTCTTTCTCATTAATATCCAGAATAATGGCTACGCCAAACCCAAATGCAGTTCCCGAAACAGAACCAAGTGCCATTAATATGGATTGGCCGGCTGAAAAATCTTGTCCAGCAATCCACCTATCATAAGCAAACATGCTTCCTACTGCACCAATGGTGTTTAATAAAATCCAGCTTCTTTCATTGAATTTGTCAAGAAGAATTCCCTGTAACATCATGGAGTTAAAGAATCCATAACTATAACCCTGATACAGCATGAGGGCATCACCAAAACTATAATTTTTGTCCATGGTCAACTTTTTACCAAAATAAAACCCCAGAGGATAACCAACTAATAATTCTATAGATGTGTGACGCTTGTTCCATGTTTCATATTCTTTTTGTCTTTGCTCGTATTCTTCATCATCATAATTCGCTTCCTCTTCGTTATCCTCATTGTAATTCGGATCTGGGTCAAAAAAGTACGTTATCGCTCTACAGCTTACGCCCCCAATTGCTGTCCACTGCGTTAACACCCATGCTTGACCGTTCGTGGGCTGAAGTTTGTTAAACAAGTAATCTCCACCATAAATTCCGGCTGGAACAGAAGCCATCAGAATCAAAGCCCATGCTTTTCTCCGCTTCGGCTCAATGTGTGAATCGGTTTCATCGTCATAAGTGTCCTCGTCGTTGTATAAATCAAAAATGGTGTTGATACCCGCACCGTACCGTAATCCAACCAATCCACCATACCGCATCATCTGTGCTTTAGCGTGAGAGATTTGCATTTCTTTTGTGTACTTATAGGTTAGGTAAAAAGCTCCGCCCAGGGATAACATTTCCGTTCCTGCATACCATCGAAAATCTTTTGCGTCAAAAGCATACGGAATAGCCCAACCGTACAAACCGCTACCAATGACCATGTTCTGTAATACCAGGGGCCAGCGCCCGGATTGATCCAGGACGTCTTCTGTCTCGGTCGGGTATGTTTTTACGACGACTGTTGTACTGTCTTCTGAAAGGGAAAGCGCTTCGAATAGAGTATTTAGAAGCGCGTGTTCTTCGACGCTGATGACACTGTCAGCCATGGCGGTCTCCCAGGCTTTTTTATAAATCTGATCGGTGGAAAGATTTTGCATATAGCACAGTGCGTGGAAAAGCAGTACTGCACATGTAAAGAATGTCGCTCGCATATTCAACCTCCCCAATGATGAATTTAATTCCATATCATATTACCAAAAAAAATACTGTATATCAACCTATGCAAAATTGATTATGGCATTTATAGCCCCTTTTTTGAGAATTATATCTATATTTCGGATAGCTTTTTGCAAGCCACGAGGTCATTATGAAAATCACATTAAATCCTTTTTCGCGAATAAAGATGTTGGTGTTAACCACTGTCTTCGTTTTATCCTTTCTTTCTGCTATACCGTTTAGGACTTATGGTTATTTTGATCTTGAGTTTGAGGTGAACAATAAAGATCGCGCTGGAAAAATATGGACATTCGATCAACACCACTTGAATATCATTAATATTTTTTCCCTTGATCAAAACTTCAGATTGTTTACTGAAATGGAATGGGAACATGGTATCAGCATCGAGGCGGATGGAGCCGGATCGGGAAAAATATATTTAGCTCAAGGATGGCTTGAGTATAAAAAATCAAACGCTCTGCGCTTCCAAATGGGGAAAATATTGGTGCCCTTTGGCAAATATGGTTTAACCTATGATGCCACTCCCACCTTTTTATCTACGTTCCTGCCAAATTCTGTTTACGGAAATCATGAGAATTCTGTTGGGTATAAAGACCGTTTGTTTGCAAAGTGGTTAACGGGCGTACAGGTCGCGGGGTTGATCCCCCTTGGCGATTGGGCTACTGAATATTTTTTCTACATTACAAATGGCCGGGGCCCAAAACCCTCTGAAAAGGATACCAACCCCAACAAGGGTCTTGGGGGTCGGATCATCGTTCGAACTCCAATAGATGATATGATTTTCGGCTTTTCCTATTATTCCGATGCTGATGGAAATTCACACAACACTATTCAAACTTCTTTTGGAACAGATTTTGAGTTCACAGTAGCAAATCTTACTTTTGAAGCGGAGGGTGTCTATAAAAATGGACAAAATATAGATACTACAACCATTCAACCAATCGATGATTATTTAACTGGATACGGATATTATTTTCAAACAAGTTATACTATAAAAGATCGTTGGACTCCTTTTGTTCGGATTGACCAATATGATCCGGATATAAATGGAAAAGTTCAACACGATGAAACAACCACTGTTGGAATAAACGTGTCTATTACTCCCAGGATATATTTCAAATCAGAATTTCAATTTAGCCGCGATGCCGATCATCTTCTACATGACAATGATACCAACAAAGCTTACCAATCCTTCATCTCTTCAATTGCAGTTGCGTTTTAAATGGTAATGAGGATGAAAATAATACGAAGCTTATTAATTGTGTCCTTCTGCCTTGGGGGCTTGTTACATGCTCAAATTGCTGTGGTTGTACACAAATCAAATCCCGTAAAAAACTATTCCTTGGATGAATTAAAACAAATCTACCATGGCGATATTTCTTTACATGTAAACGGGCGTCCCATTGTACTTATTGAAACTCAACCCCTTGCTGAAGATTTTTATCAATTGCTATACAATAAATCCCGCATCAAAATTAAAAAATATTGGATCAGCCTTGTTTTTTCAGGCAGAAGCGCAATCCCTCCCACAGAAAAAGCGACTCCCGGGGAAGTTTTGAAATTTGTTGCTAACACGCCCGGGGCAATAGCCTTTGTTTCCTCTTCCGACTTAGACGACCGGGTTAAAACGGTGACAATTAATAATTATTCCTATGAGCAAGAAACATACCCCCTACTAAAGAAATAATATGCTGTTTTTCCGATTATCCATCCGTTTAAAATTTATACTCACCACGACTATGGCCGTTCTTCTGACAATTCTATTTGCTTTTTTTTATTATCCGGCTCAACAAAAACGACAGCTTAGCGACGCCTTTGTAGAGCGCCTACAAAGCACGTCCGAATTGATCGCGTTAAGCACCGGGGTTGCGCTGGGATTGGATTCCTATTCTGCCATACAGGAAACCTTTGATTGGATGCAGCACGACTCAACAATAATCTATGTTTTGCTTTATGGCTCTGATGGCGAGATGTTTGCTGAGTTTAATCCCCAAAAAACTCCCCTAAATAGAGAAATATTATTAGCCCGAAGTGATGTATATCAGGAAAACAACGTCTTACATGGATCTATGCCGATTCTTTTCCAGGGAAATGATTATGGTCGATTGCTCATTGGTTATTCGCTGGCTCCTATGTTTGACCGTGTATCTAAAAACACAAAGACTGGTCTTTATATTGGTTTGACCATTCTTACTCTTGGTATTTTGTTCTCCTGGATATTTGGTCACTTAATTACAAAGCCAATCAATGCTCTACGAAATGCTGCAACGGAGATGGCGAATGGAAATACAGACATCCGGTTGGACATTAAATCTCCAGATGAAGTGGGAGACCTGGCTAGAGCTTTTGATATTATGGTTAAAAACATCAACGCGGCCGTGTCGTCGCTGGAAGAAAGCGAAGAGCGTTTCAGGAATGTAACAGAAGCTGCGGCAGATGCTATTATTAGCGTTAACCAAGAATCAAAAATTGTTTTTTGGAATGCCGCTGCTACGCGAATATTTGGTCATTCCCAACGGGAGGCTGTGGGAAATGATTTCGAAGAACTACTGATTCCGCCTCGGTTTCATGGCCAAACCAAAGCCGTTCTTTCCTCATATTTTGAATCTGGTAAGTCCTCACAGGCTCAACAATCCTTGCAATTAAAAGGAGTACGGAATAACGGAACAGAGTTTCCTGCTGAACTGCATGTATCGCGAGTGTTATTGAGAGGGAATTGGCATTTGACTGGAATTGTAAGAGACGTGACCGACCGTGCAAAATCTGAGTTGATGCGCAAAGTTTTATATGAAATAGCCAACGCCTATGGGACAAGTGATAGTCTTAATACTCTTTTTAGAACCATTCATGAATTGCTTGGAAAAGTAATTTCTACATCAAACTTTTATATTGCGTTTTATGACAAAGACTCTGAACTATTATCCTTTCCATATTATGTGGATGAGGTGGATCAGGCGCCCGAAGCCAAGCCTTTGGGGCGTGGTTTAACTGAATTCGTTTTACGCGAAGTACAATCTGTGTTTCTCAACAAAGATGATATATACGCAATGAGCGAAGCGAATAAAATTGATTTAGTTGGAACACCTTCAGAACAATTTGTTAGTGTGCCGCTTTGTGTAAATGAAGAGTCTATTGGCGTTGTGACAGTGCAGATCCCAAATTGTATTCAGAAGACGATTTGGCGCTTTTAGAATATGTTTCCGCTCAAATTGCAGATGCAATTATTAAACGAAGAAATGCCGACGCTCTTCGGGCCTCAGAACAAAAACATCGCAAACTTTCCTTCGAGCTTACACAGTCAAACGGTATGAAAGATTTGCTGCTTGATATTATCACCCACGATTTGAAAAATCCTGCTGGCGTAATTCACGGTGTGGCAGACATGATGACGAAAGATGACCCGGACAATGAAATGGTACATATGATAAAGGGGAGCAGCCAAAGCCTTTTAAAAGTCATCTCGAATGCAACGACCCTATCTAAAGTTTCAATGGATGAAGAAATACAAAAAGAAGACTTAAATCTTCACGAATTGATAGGCGAAATTTTAAGCGGGTTCAAATCTGCCCTTACTTTTAACGCTATTCAGGAAACAAATAATATTCCAAAAGATCAGCACATCCACGCCAATCCTATAATCGAAGAAGTATTTAAAAATTATATCAGCAATGCGATTAAATATGCTGCCCATGGGAAGAAAATTGTCGTTGATTGTGAGTTGAGTGACAAATTTATCGACATATTCGTTAAGGATTTTGGCACAACAATTGCCGAAGATAAGCGAGAGTCTATTTTTATCAGAAATTTGCAATTAAGCGACACGAGGGGTCGCGGACTTGGTTTGGCCATTGTTAAAAGAATTGCAGAATCGCACGGTGGTTCGGTTTGGGTTGAGCCTAATCAACCGAACGGAAATGTTTTTGCGGTAAGGCTTCCACTATAGCTTAATCTTTGACTTAACCTTCCGAAGGTTTAAAACCTTCGGAAGGTGGTTAATGACCTAAATTTCCTCAAAAATCCCTGTGTTTTTGTTTTTTCTAACTTTATCATTATCAAAATATCGACCATTCATGGCAATGTACACACCATAGGGCAAGGATTGCGCAAAAGCCAAAGC
>JABMOV010000171.1 GCA_013203145.1 Fidelibacterota bacterium | reverse complement strand
TTTTCCCGTAATTCGTCATTCTGAATCCAGTCAATCTCAGGCCATATTTTCATTACTTTGTCGCGCATCGTCGCTCTGCTCCTTTAATTAAGAATTAACGTTGTAAATAATGATATATCTTTCCATCGCAACATATTCTGCTCTCTTTGAGTTAAAAGAAAAATGTTATCCTTCGTTCGCTTTTTTATTGACAATCTGACGTAATTTCTGAATATCCATTGAATATTCCTTATTTGTACGCCGGGCTTCCATTTGTTCGATATATTTGTACAATTCTTCCAATTCCTGGGGAGCTTCTTTACAAGCCTGTACGGGAGTTAATCCTTTTAAGGCTGGAATAGGGGTATTAATCCATTCCTCATAATAATGACGATCCATGTATTCCTGTAAAGCCTGGCGAACTGCCGGATCATTTCTTAATTGCTCCTGTTTGGATTCATTTTGAATAAATTCTACCGAGTCCTCACTGCCTGAAAGTTGCAGATCTTTATTTTCTTCCGAGATGAGTTCAAGTTCAGTTCGCAGGTGTTGCGAAAGGTATTTCACAGCGACATCTTTACGCCACTGTGAATTCACTTCTAATATCATCTGCTGATCCGTAATTGTGATTGATGCGAATATTGACCACGGTTTCTTTAATTTTCCTGCTTTATAACCTAAAGGCCGGGCTATCATACCTTTGAGCAGCCAAGTAAAATATACACTCTCTGGTTCATCCTCATCTGACCCATCGCTGTCATCGAACATTGAGTTTTTTTTCAAAAAACCAATTAGTTCATCGCGATTTAAAATATGATAGGTGACCGTCCACCATTGAATTAAATCACCTTCCTTATTGACAATCGTCGGTGGTCGGCTTGTAATTTGATGTTGCATTTGATATACCAAATAGGCATTCTGCTGAATAAATAATTTGAAATCCAGCGAACCGCCGCCAGTCTGATAATTCTTATATTCTTCCAGCAGCATTTTTTCAACTTTTTGTACATGCTGACGTGGTAAAAACACGATTGAACCTGAAATTTCATAATAATCGCCGATGATATAAATTTTACAGGCAATTACATCCCATTTTACAAGTTTTGCAGAACCGGATATTTCCTTAATATGATATTCGGTATTATCAAATATGTCCTTCAATGTCATACCCTGACCCGATATCACAGACTGTACTTCAAAAAGACCATAAACACCGGCAATGCGATTATTGATAAGGGTTCTTTCATGAGCACTAAGTGAATCTGAATATTCGGATAGAAAATGATCAAGCAGAGTTCGACCTGTACTTTCAAATCGTGAAAAATTGATAACGTAATCAAAAAAGGCTATTTTCTGTTCATCGGATAAACGCTCTGTATCAAATAATTCAAATTCGCCTTCCCAGAAATTATTCCACATTGATTCTAATTCATTTCTGTACTTTGGTAATCCAAGATAATTCATCATTTTACGATTTACCAGTTCGGATAATTTTTCCCATTGAGATTGAGATAACGTCGAAATTTGATTGCTGCTCCCACAACAATTTTTGTATTTTTTTCCACTGCCACAAGTACATGGATCATTCCGTTTTATTTGGTATGACAAAAGTACACCCCGGACTCTTTATCTTTTAGTTTACTGATAACAATTTCATGGAGTATTTTAAGTCGAAAATGAAATAATCCATTTTTTTATCTTTCAATTCTGAATATTGAATCAATTACCGTTCCATCAACCCATTTCACAACACTGATAACTTCGTCAGTCAATTTAGGTTTAGTTGGCGGACCTCCAATGAGGTCATCAATTTCAGCCTTTAATTCTTCAATGGTGCGAATGGGTAAACCGCAATCTTTCGTGGCTTCTATTAAATCTGTGCGCTTGGGATTTATTGCAATGCCACGTTCGGTAACAATGACATCAATAAGCTCTCCGGGACCAACAAGCGTAGTCACTTCATCCACGATTACAGGTATGCGATCCCGGAATGCCGGAATAGGTAATATAGTGCATTTGCTAAATAGACAATTTTGCCAACCACCGATTCCATGAAGCATGCGACCATCAGAATGTGTGACAACATTGGCATTGAAATTGATATCGACTTCCGTTGCTCCCAATACAACAACATCAAGCATGGATGCAAAATTGCCTTTACCATGCCAGTTGTAACTTGTGAAAGGCGATGTATTTATATGGCCGGAATTTTCACGCATGGATCTAACACCATCCAGATCAAAAGTCTGGCCATCCAGGATGTAATCCGTCAATCCTTCTTCAAGCATTTCTACCAGATATTTTGTAGAGCCACCGCGGATAAAACGTGCTTTAATGCCAGCTTCTATCATGAATTCTTTTAAGTAAAGGGCAAATGCTAAAGCTGTACCGCCTGCACCTGCCTGAAAACTGAAACCCTCTTTCAGGATCCCAGCTGCTTTTACAAATTTTGCCGTCAATTCAGCAATATATAACCGATCAGGGGATTTGGTTAATTGTGTGGTTCCTGATACAATTTTTTCAGGTTCGCCAACTTTATCTAGCGCAACAACGTAATCAACATTTTGTCCTTGGATTTGCCACGGAATGCACGGGAATGGAACGAGATTATCCGTTACAACAATAACTTTGTCAGCATACATGGAATCTGCCAAACCAAATCCTAATAATCCACAGGCCGATGGTCCACGATCTCCTGTGGCATTACCGAATTCATCAGCCGTTGGAGCAGCAATAATGGCTACGTCGATATGAACTTCCCCATCCTGAATTGCTTGCCATCGCCCACCATGACTTCTTAAAACACCCGTACCACGCATTCCACCTTTTGAGGCAAAATCACCTAATGGTCCGTTCAGCGATCCTTCAATCCAATCAACAACCCCATTTTTAATATGTTCAATGAGAGGCTCATGGCACGGAAAAGCTGCAGATGGAAACCATCGCAATCCTTTCACACCCATCTCGGAAGCAATATCGAATACTTGATTCATAATCAAATCACCATTCCTGAAATGATGATGATTAGAAACGGTCATTCCATCTTTTAGTCCTGCCTTTTCTAAGGCTTCTTGTAATGAGCCAACAATTTTATTGCCATCCATGGGATAATCAGCACAACTGCGAATTGGAGGAGCTGCTTTCATACCAGTTGGAATATATTTCCCGACTCCTTGATATGGAGTTTGAGATTTACCATTGATTTCGACCGGCACAATACGACCGGCTGCATTTTTTACCATTTTAGCCATACTAAACCTTTCCCGCCATTTTCAAGGTTTGTAATGCACGTTTTACTACTGGAGGATCAATCATTTTACTTCCCAGAGAAACGACACCTAATCCTTTAGCTTCAGCTTCATTGTAGGCTTCTACGATTAGCAGCGCTTTATCCACGTCATCCTTGGATGGGGCGAATTCTTCATGAATCGGATTAATCTGCCGGGGATGAATACATCCTTTCCCGTCAAATCCCAACGATTTCGCTTCGCGGACAGATGCTCGAAGACCTTCCTCATTTGCCACATCGCTAAACACAGTATCTATCGCCTGTAGATTAGCAGTTTTTGCTGCATTTACCAGCATTCCGCGCGCGAAAAAGGATTCATGTCCTTCCAGAGTTCTTTGTACACCAATATCTGCCGTATAATCTTCTAGTCCAATTGCCAGCGCTATATTGTTTTCTGAAGCCTCAGCAATTTCCAATGCTTTTAATATTCCTCTGCCACTTTCCAAAATTGGCATTAAGTAAACGGGTTCTTTGCGACCACATGCTTTTGAAATTTCCTTAATACGACCATCAATCACCAACACTTGATCCGCACTTTCTACTTTTGGAATCAGCACTAAATGCACATTGTGTGGTACAATGAAGTCAAGGTCTAATAATCCATACTCACCTTGGTTAATACGAACCATACGTTCTGCACCCATAAAATCCAGAGTCCGTAAAGCATTTCTTACGATATACCGAGTGTCTTTCTTCTCAGCTGGCGATACTGAATCTTCTAAATCAAGAATCAATCCATCGGGTTTATGTATACCTGCATTCACCATGAGTTTAGCCTGATTTCCTGGCAAATATAATCTGCTGCGACGAAATCGATTACGGGATGAAGAATACATGCAAAAATCTTTCATCACAGGAAGAGCATCTTTTTGAATTTCAGGATGCGCCTTTTTTATGACTGCTTCGACTCTGGCAGATATGATAAAGGGCAAGGCACCGAAATCTTCAATGTCAAATGTCCCGGTTTTGATACCCAATTGGTTACAGACATCCCTGACTTGAGCATTGATAGATTCACCAAATAATGTTTCAACTTTACTGGTTAAATTGATATGAAGATTGGAAGAATTTGGAGTATACGTTACTCGCAAATCGGAGCGGGGTTTGTCTCCTTTAGGACCCACAATGAAGGGTGATGACATTATACGTTCCTGAGGGTTTGAAAAAATGAAGTGCAAATTTATTCTACAGTACACACAGGTAGCAAGCATAGTCGGAAATAATTGAAAGTTTTCTGGGTGAAAATTGAAGTTTCAACGATTACAAATTTTTATACTTGTTAAACAATGTGTATGTATAAAATATTAACTATAAAACTTGAATCTTGAACCTTGCACCTTAAAACTTCAGATAAATCCTTTTTCCGCAAAAGAAACTATTTCATTCCCGGCTACAATCAGATGGTCATGTACAGAAACATCGATGGCGTCTAGTGCAGTTTGTAATCTATTAGTTATAGTTTGATCTTCTTTGCTGGCCTTTGGATTTCCGCTGGGATGGTTGTGAACAAGAACCACTGCTGCGGCATCATGGTACAGTACCGATTTTACTACTTCTCTTGGGTAAACTGCCGACGCAGTGAGTGACCCTTCGAACAATTCTTCTTGTCCAATAATTTGATTTCTGCCATTGAGATATATGATTAGAAATATTTCCCGGCTTCGATCTCTGAGATGATGAATGAGATAATCCTGCACATCTTGGGCTGATGTTATGAATGCACGTTTTTCTAATCGGTCAGATAAATATCGACGAGCTACTGATTGAGCAATTTTTAAACCAAATACATTATTGGGTCCGATTCCATCAATTTCTTGAAGTTCTTTCGGTGAAGCTTCCAGCACATTTCGTAAAGAACCAAATTTTTGCATAGCTGTTTTTGCGGTGGATTTACAGTCTTTCCGTGGTGTACCTAACGCAAGTAGTAATTCTACGATTTCATAATCATGGAAGCCATCCAAACCGTTTTTCAGGAACCGTTCTCTGAGACGTTGGCGGTGGCCATCTTTTAATTCTGACATTATAACTCCTTATATGGTATTTACAAAAAAAGTTCTACAAGGTTTATTCGTGATTAAATATAAAATGAAAACGTATTAAAACCCCATCTCTTTATTCCTCATTAAGAGGAAGATGAAAAATTAACTAA
>JABMOV010000170.1 GCA_013203145.1 Fidelibacterota bacterium | reverse complement strand
GGATTAAAGATATTCCCAAAAGCAGGTTTAGGTTTATTTGGAAAATTGTTATTCTGGTCATGGGCAAAATTCAGCAAACCGCCCTATCGAGTCGTAATTCAATTAGAAGCCATGGGCAAAGAAAA
Organism: Fidelibacterota bacterium; assembly: GCA_013203145.1. GTDB lineage: Bacteria > Fidelibacterota > Marinisomatia > Marinisomatales > JABMOV01 > JABMOV01. The sequence goes on along the minus strand of JABMOV010000170.1, from coordinate 7,014 downwards.
AACCATGAAATTATGTTTAAGCCATGATGATGGATATTGGTTTACGGCCATCCCCGTTGTGGCGTGTATTAAACAATATTTATCCAGTCAGTTACCACAAACAGGATTGCATTATATGGGTCACATTGTCGAGCCCGGACAATTATTAGACGACATGAAAGTGATGGGTGTAAATAATATTGAAACGATCCTACCAAAAAATGCGATATAACAATACATATCGTACAGAATCGACACGTTTACAAGGATGGGATTATGGCGAACCCGGTTTGTATTATGTTACCATTTGCACGAAAAACATGCAGAATTGGTTTGGTGAAATTGTTAATGATAAAACGGCTTTGAACGCAATCGGAAAAATTGTAAAAAAAGAATGGTTGCGCACAGCAAATATCCGTGAAAATATTGAACTAGACGAATGGATCATCATGCCAAACCATCTTCATGGAATTATTTGGATTAAACATGAAATCGATGTAGAGACGACTCGGGGAGTCGTCTCAAACCAATTAGCGAATAAGGCGTTCCAACGGAACGTCTCTACGACAATAAAACCGAATTCATTGGGATCAATAATTGGCCAGTTTAAATCTATCTGTACTAAGCGGATCAGACTTCTCGATCCAACCTTCGCCTGGCAATCTCGTTTTTACGATCATATCATTCGGGATGAACACGGACTAGAAAACATCCGTCGATATATAGCAAACAATCCACTGAATTGGAAAATTGATCACATTGACAACGACACAAAATTCATTAAGCAATTATCCATGTCAACGAAAATGCAATCACTTCAAATAAATTGAGGACATTATGAGAAATAGATTATTGACAAACTTAGCGGCATTTATTTCAAAAAAACCTTGGTATTCAGCAGGAGCATTGCTGATTGTAACTATTTTATTTGGATGGTTGATGGGTCAGCTCACGATGGAAACCAACTTTACCGCAATGATGCCCAAAGGTGATCCCATGGTAGAAGAATTCGACCGCATCATGGAGGAATTTGCCGGGGCGGCTTCTATGATTGTCGTTGCAGAGGGAGATCCAGAGAAACTGATTGAATTCGCAGATCGCGCAGCCATAGAAATTGAAAAAATGACGGAATATGTAAAAAAAGTGGATTACACGCTTCCTAAAGAATTGATTGCAGATCATGCTCTAATGCTCATGAAAACGGAGGATTTGGAAACAAATCGCTCCTTATTCACAGATCCAAATCTTACTGGGTTTTTGAAAAACATGAACGATTCGTTTGAACAGGAATATACAGGAAGCGGCGGTGGATCTATTGAAGGGCAAGAGCAAGAGCAAGGCGCCATTCGATTTATGGACGGTCTTCAGACGTACGCGGAAGCAGTAAATCAGGTATTGGATGGAAATAATGACAACGCTGGCGTCATTGCCAGTGATGCAATTTTATACGGTGACACCTACTATAGAAGTTGGGATCGTCAGATGCTTATCATGCAGATAGTTCCAACTTTCGACATGATGGACATCAATGCAGACACAACTGCCACTAATGCCGCCGAACGAATCGTTCGGGAGATTGCAGAAGAGCTAGGAGTTTACGCCGGATTAACGGGCATTATTCCCCTTGCCCGCGATGAAATGGTGGCTATGGAAACAGACTCCTTTACGATTACAAGTATTGCCTTAATAGGCATTCTGATACTGTTTATTATCGCCTTTCGCATGGTCGTAAGCCCCATCCTTGCTATTACAACATTAATTATTGGTATTATTTGGGCGTTAGGATTATCGTATCTCTTTGTGGGATCATTAAATATGATGACGGCTATGATGGGTGTTATTCTGGTAGGACTCGGCATTGATTTTTCCATTCATATTATTGCAGTGTATAGTGAAATGCGGTCGTTGGGCAAAGACGTAGAAGAATCATTGAAAATAACCATGCAAAAATCAGGATTAGGTGTTTTGACGGGCGGATTCACGACTTCAGCGGCATTTCTCACAATGATTGCAACGAGTTCAAGAGGTTACCAGGAATTTGGTATAACGCTTGGGACGGGAATTCTCATGACAATGTTTGCAGCGCTTACAGTTTTGCCAACATTACTTGTCATCCGCGAACGAACTGTCGCAAAATTCCGCAAAAATGCAAAGATCAAACCCATTAAAAATATTTCATATCAACGATTGGGCGCAGGATCACATTGGATTGCACGACATCCAGGGGCATCTGGCATAGTTGCAATTATTCTGATTGCGTTTCTCGGGTATCACGGTTCCATTATAACTTGGGACTACAACTACTTAAATATGGAGCCGGAAGGACTTGAATCAATTATTCTCCAGGATAAAATGATCGACAAGCTGGATATCAGTGGCGATTATGCTTATTTCACAGCAGACAATCTTAAGGAAGCTCAACGCCTAACCGATGCTGCCAAGAAAATGAAAACATCGGGCATGGTACGATCTATTGTGGATTTTTTACCCGCTGAAGAGGAACAGGCAGATCGTCAGAAAATTGTGAGAGAAATCCAACGTGACCTCAAAGATGCAGAAATAAAACAGGATTTCACGCAAGGTGATTTCGATCAATTTCTAACTGAAATGGCTCGCCTTGAAATGAATATAATGGAAATTCAGGATATGGCCAATATTGGAAATCAGGATAAGGTTTATCTAAAAACGGGTCTGTTGGTTGGGGTTGTTCCAGAAGATGAAGACGAAACAATTATGGGATGGCAAAAGACTCTGGCCGGCGTCAGTCCGAATATCAATACGGGAATATTTTCAGAATTGATACGAAGATTAGAGTCTAATGACAAATCAGCCTTAGAAAAACTGAAGATTTTCCAACAAGATTTTGGAAAAGCCTATTTATCCTCGGCTATTCGCATGGCAAACCCAGAACCAATTACGTTAGAGACTATTCCCCCAACAATCCGAAGTCAATATGTGGGGGAGTCGGGAGACTTATTTCTTATTACAATTTTCCCGAAAGCCAATGTGTGGGATAATATTTATTTAAACCAATTTACCAGCGAACTTGAGGATATTAGTCCACGCGCAACAGGAATGCCTCCAGTGTACAAACGCCTTATTGATATTTTCGCAAAAGACGGAAAAATTGCAACAAAACTAGCCATCGCAGTTATTTTCATTATTCTACTGCTTGATTTCAGAAAACTCAAACGGGCAGTTTTGGCGATAATCCCGTTAGTCGTTGGGGCAATCTGGATGTTAGGCACCATGGAATTGACAGGTATGCAGCTTACGATGATGAATATTATGGCAGTACCGCTCATCATTGGAATTGGAATTGACGATGGAGTACACCTTGTTCATCGCTATCAGATAGAAGGCTGGGGAAATCACAAAGCGGTATTTGCATCGACTGGCCGTGCGATTTTCCTCACATCCCTGACTACCATGCTAGGATTTGGATCCCTTTTGTTTGCAACGTATCGCGGTTTGGGTTCTATGGGAGGTGCCTTATTTATTGGCGTAGGAACCTGTTTTCTGGCATCGGTCTTGGTAGTTCCAGCGGTTTTGGGAATGATTAATAACTATAATAACAAAAAGAAATGACCCTCGTGCAAATACGAGTGTCAGCAGAGACGACTCGGCGAGTCGTCTCTACGTAGGTTGTTATTCTTCGCCCTCTTTTTTTGTACTGAATTTGAATGGTACATAGGCCGGACACCAATGAGCCAAGCCAGTAAGGAATGGAATCCAGGCAATGTTAGCCCATACGCAATAATATCCGGTTACGAAGTAGGATATATAATGTATTGCCAGAATCAAACCGCCTAGCCAAATACGAATTTTTCGATCAGTTTTCCCCATATTGCACTTCATAGGTTCTCCTTTGATTAATAATTAGCAGTGGATTTTAATGTCCAAAGTTGGTTTTCGAAAATAAAATATCAGAATTGTTGAACTGAATAGTTTGGCCGAAACATGTTTCCGAAATTTTTAACCACTGGTTTTCAGTAACACTCGTTTTCCCCATTTCAACGGCAGAAAAATCACAAAACCGTTCATAACGGTAACGCCAAGCAATATCCACCCCAGGAGCGATGACCATCGATTGGCTTCCCATAACTGGAATACATAAATCATAGCACCCACCATAATCGCGACATATACTAAACTGGCAAGGACAGTAATAATACCCCCAGCTCCGGAAGTAATTCGCATTGGATTGGGCTCGTCAAATTGTGGAAACACAGCACCAAGACCCAAAGAAAGACTCACTAAGCCTAAGCTCATCACCAGTAAAAACAGCGTTGATATGATGGTCATTGTCGTATCTTGTCCTAAATAATAATTTCCCACCAGAGCTACAATCTCGGCCAATGTAAAAAAGATAAAAAAGGACATCCAAAATTTCACACGAAATAACTTAGACAATTGCATGGGCGCAGACAACATCACCCACAATCCGTGACCCTCCAAACTGATTAACGGATAAACAAAGCGTGATGTCAATGCAGCAAGGGTAAAGCCGGAAAATCCAAAATTAAAAATATAAATTAAGGTCTGCCAGAATGGGTCAAGGCGGGCAATTTTAATATCAGCCCGTGAAAGATTTATGAGATAAATAGCGATAAAAAAGCCAAACATTATGAATTGTATCCACTGTTGAGGCGTACGAACAAATTGCAGGATATCCTTAACCACTAATGCACGGTACTGAGCAGGTAAAAATGAAAGTAATGAGTGGTTTGATACAGAGCGAAAGGATAGTCGTTTTCGTCGAGTATTCATCCCTTCCATGACCTGAAAAGACGAATAATAATTTTTTGCAGCTATCCAGCCGGCGATTTCATATGCCACCAAGCTTGTGGTTATCATGAGTCCAATGAAATAGATAAAACTGGACCAATCTTTTTGACCAAAATCGATAATCATTTCGCTGAGCCAATAACTTGGAATATAAGGAAATGGATTTGAAGCCAGATTGCCCATGTAGCGGCTTAAGGTTCGGAAGTTTCCAGAGACGCCGACTAAAAGGGTATCCTGTTGGCTGAATTTGAAATACATATAAAACAATCCTGAAAAAACGACAATCAACACAAGAAAAATGGATCGCATCTGGAAATATTTTGATAACCGTACTACAAGCATAAGAATACACATACCAATGGCCGCGGCAATTAGCAAAAATGGAATAAGTCCAATGGGGAGAAATAAAGCAATTTTTACAAAAGACAATGATTTCACCTGTCCATATGCCAAACTAAGGGGGATTCCTAAAATCAGGATAGCCCATGAACTATACACCAGGTTTTCAAACAATTTTGCACGAAAAAGTTGAATATGTGATATTGGACTGGTCATGAAAAAGGTCACTTCAGGAGATCGATACAAAGTGCTTAGCGCTGTAAGAATATTTGAAAGAATTAGCAGGTAGAAAATGATCGTCCACCCCAGATAAAAGAATCGATCAAGTAAGAGGATTCCGATTTCCCCCTGTTTTAACAAAAAAATTGAGCCCCAGAGAAGAAGCTTATATCCTCCAACGAGCATTCCGGTCATAATCGATACCGGAACCAACGTTTCCAACCAGCGCTTCCGTATAGTCCATAGACATTGTTTACAAACGTCCGAGGACATTGTTTACACTTTTAGGTATAATTCCATCTATAGGAGGATGGAAAAATGCCATGGAAGGAACGAACCAAAATGGACGAAAAGCGGTTTTTAATTAAGGAATATTTGACACATAATTACAGTATAACAGAGTTATCAGAGCGATTTGGGATAAGCAGACCCATCGCCTATAAATACATAGAGCGCTTCAAATCTGAAGGATGGGAAGGATTAGAAGCACGAAGCAGTAGACCTCATCATTTTCCTACCAAAACACCAATAGAGATCGAAAAACAGATACTAGATTTGCGTAAGAAACGTCCGCGATATGGAGCCAGAAAATTGAAGGCTATATTGGAGCGAGAGAATGCTACAGTAACCTATCCACCGCGATCCACAATAAATAGTATTCTTAGTCGTCATAACCTAACAAACCAACCAAAACGTCGAAGACGCATAAAACCAAAGCATGTGTATTCAGTAGCAAAATATGCAAATGATATATGGACTACAGACTATAAAGGTGATTTCAAAATGGGTGACGGTAAACGATGTTATCCATTAACCTTATGTGATATGTATAGCAGGTATATTATAGGAATACAAGGTATGTACACCACGAACCTGAAAGATGCTAAAGCCTTCTATATCAGAGTATTTAAGGAATATGGTTTACCTGATTCTATGTTAAGTGATAATGGAGTACCATTTGCAGCTGCTCAAGCATTAGCACGATTGACGAGGCTATCCGCCTGGTGGATTAGGCTTGGTATAACACCCATATTTATAGATCCGGCATCACCAGCACAGAATGGTAAACATGAGCGTATGCATAGAGAGTTAAAGGCTGACACTGCAAAACCTCCAGCATCTAATCTTCAGAGCCAACAGAGGAAGTTTAATCGTTTTACTGATGAGTATAATACCTATAGACCTCATGAAGCATTAAATGATGATGTTCCAGCTCAACACTATGGTAAATCAAACCGTGAATACACAGATAAGATTAAACCCTATGAATACCCAGACACTTATATCGTTAAGTATGTCAGTAAGAATGGAGCAGTAAGATGGCCAGGCAACAAATGGCTGTATGTATCCACTTCAATATCCGGTTATAATATCGGTCTCAATGAAATCGATAATGGTTTATATTGTGTGTGGTATCATAATGTCAGATTGGGTTATCTTAATGAAAGAAAACTTAGGATAGAAGACTATCGTGGTAGACTTAAACGTAATATGTTATGAACAATATTAACCATAAAGTGTAAACCATGTCCTCGGACGTACATAACCATCCGTTTTTTCGTTTGACAGGAACATCTTATAGCGATGACCTAAAAATGAATTGTTGTGTGAGAGACCGAAAACGCTTGTTCCAAATGATCCGGCAGCAACAGATAATGATGTTGTCGGTTTTTTGGAGGAATTCGTGAT
>JABMOV010000169.1 GCA_013203145.1 Fidelibacterota bacterium | reverse complement strand
TGGCATTACGTCCCATTTCGTGTGCATCAATTAATAACTGCGGACGCCAGGAATGAAACAATTTCAACCGCGCTTGAGATTCAGGATGTTGTGCCAATAGCCAATCGCGGTTTAAATCATGAAGATAATGATTGGTGCGTCCTCTCGGCCAGGGCTGATTATGCTCCAAATCCTGTATGTCAGTGTTGGGTACAGAGCTCCTATATCCATTCACCCAGTTGACAAATCGATCACGACCATCAGGATTTAACATAGGATCAAGAATAATTACCAAATTATCTAACAGTTCTTGCGTTTCTTCAGATTGATCCGCTGCTAAATGATAAAGCATGAGCAAGCTAGCTTCCGTACCGCTGTCTTCATCACCATGAACAGAATATGCCAAGTACACAATTGCGGGCATAGATTCGATATTCTTGGAATTAATAGCACTTGGATTGTCAGATAAAAGGAGGTTTTGTATTCTAATATCTTCGAGGCGAGTATGGTTTTCAGCGCTGGTAATAATGGCATGAATAAGTACACGACCTTCATGTGTTTTACCGTGGATGTTTGCTACGACGCGATTACTGCTATTTGATACCGTCTTCACATATGAAACAACTTGATCTGTGCGTGTATGTCGATTACCAATATCATGGCCTAAAATATCAGATGGAGTTGGAATGGATTCATCATACTCAGGTTGAATAAAAGGCAATTTTTTTAATATCTCCGGTTGCGCAAAAACCGAAATATGTAGTATAAATAATGCACCTATTGTTTTCAGAAAATTTTGTGTCATTTCATTCCAATGTTTTGTTATAGTAATTTTCATATTGTATTTGAGTAGAGGACAATTTGTATCGTGGGGATGATACTACACAAAAAGTACGTGATTTTAAGCACGTATCTTCCTGCATGTCAGAAATAGATTTATTGTTGTCCACAAGGGCAGGAATATAAATCTTATGACGATGAAGTCAAAATAAACTGCTAAAATGAATAAAAGAATAAACAATAAATAGGTTGAAGCACGTAAAAAAAACACTACTGATCATAATGGTGATTGGCACAGTGTTATCACTCACACTTCAGGCTCAGCCCATTGGTTTTGAAAGAAGAATGTTGCTGTCTGTTGATAATACAAAAGTCAGTGGAGCAACTGCACACGTAGACTTTCCTATTCTTGTATCAATCACGGATAATGATCTGCGCTCTATATCAAATATCGGTGATATGCAAAATCCCAGCGGATATGATATTGTATTCACGTCTTCTGACGGTAACACTTTATTAGACTTTGAAATTGAAAACTATGATGCGTTGACTGGTACTATCAATGCTTGGGTTCGGATTCCCAGTTTATCAACGACATTAAATACAGATATTTATTTATATTTTAATAAAACCGGAATTTATACAAATCCATCATTGGCCTCGACATGGCCAGCGCATTACAAAACTGTGCTCCATTTAAATAGTACAACATTTGATGCAACTCCAAACGCTAATGATTTTTCAAATTTTAATACGACGCCTGTTTTATCTGGGATAATTGGTGGAGCACGGGAATTTACAGGAGATGGTGATTACCTGTTGGACGATGATGCAGAACTATATCTTCTTGGGCAGTCTGCATTTACAATTTCTATGTGGATCAAGGCGGATATTATTGGGACAGATAAAGGATTGTTTTATGGCGATCCTCCTGATGGAAGAGATCGACGTTTTGGAATGCGCTATGATGCCGCTGGCGGGCATGGTGGAACCAATCTATTTTATTGTATCAATAGGCTATCCGGCGGAAGCATGCGATATGAATCAGCTTCAAATGTTCAAACCACCAATTGGCAGCATGTTGTGTTTTCCTGGACTGATGGTAGTATAATGAAACTTTACTTTGACGGTGTCCTGGATACGCCAGATTGGACACGAAGCCGAACAGGTACAACCAGTCGAATTACTCAACTACTCATCGGTCAAGGTTCAATGGACGGGCCAACCAGTTCGTGGGATGGTCTCATGGATGAAATTAGAATTGATGCGACGGAGTTATCAGCTGATTGGATTTCTACAGAATACAATAATCAATTTGACCCTGCAACGTTTATTGTTATGCAACCAACATCCGAATTGCCCATCCTGGAAAATGTTGAATTGATACCCCAATCATTTTCCACTAGCGGGGGATCTGTCCCAATTACATCTTCAGTTAATATTTTTGATTATGATAACCGATCCATGGTCAGTGCTACAATACAGATATCTGGGAACTATATATCGCCGGAAGACACATTGGTATTTACTCCTGGCTCTGGGATTTCTGGTATTTGGAACGAAGCTACTGGATTATTGACCCTGAGTGGAAATGCAACCAAAGCTGATTGGGAGGTTGTACTTAAATCGGTTCGCTATGACAATTCAAATCTTGTACCCAGTATAGCTACACGGACAATTGATATAGTTATAAATGATGGAATAAATAACAGTGTGGCAGTTGCACGTGATATTCTAATGAACGCAGTCAACAATGCCCCAATACTTGCTGGCATTGAAGGAAGTGTATTGGCTTATACAGATGGAGATATCGAAACTCCAATTACCAATATTCTCACAGTTAGCGATGTTGATGATGCCTATATGGAAGGCGCAACTATTACTATTATTGGTAATTACCATGATGGTGAAGATCGACTTACTTTTACAAATACTGCATCTATTAACGGTTCATGGTCAACGGTATCTGGGACACTGATACTATCGGGCACAGCTGGTTTGACCGATTACCAAAATGCTTTACGGGCAGTGAACTATTATAATATTAACCATGATCCAATTGAAGTTTTAAGGACGATATCTATTCAAGTTTATGACGGAGCCGATTCAAGTAACATATCAACACGCGATATATCCGTTACGAAAGTGAACGATGCACCACTGATAAGTAATGTTGAATCCACTAATTTGCTTTACGCACCAATGTCAGGTCCATCAAATGTGTCATATACGCTGAATGTTACTGATTATGACAATACGACTCTCGATAGCGCAAAAATACAGGTTACAGGGAATTATGTAATTGGTGAAGACACTTTAGTTTACTCAGGCGGATATGGACTTACATCCTCTTGGGATAACATAAATGGTCTCTTACGGTTATTGGGTACCATCTCCGTTAACAACTATCAGTCAGCTTTGCGATTAGTCACATATGAAAATTTGTCAGCCAATCCTTCTTCTTTAACTAGGACAGTTACTTATTCTGTCAGCGATGGTTTATTATTTAGTACGGGCATATCTCGCGGCATTGCTTCAAGTGTTCCGGCGACCATTAATAATCTAGAGGTTTGGCTCAAAGGTGATGCCGGAACATACTCCGATGCAGGAGGAACAGTTCCTGCTGTTAACAATGGAGATGTCTTAACCTGGACGGATCAAAGCGGAAATGCCAGAGCTTTTTTATCAGATGGGAGAAATGACCCAACCTATGTGACAAATGTGGCTACTCTCAATGGGAATAACGCTATACAGTTCGCAGATAACAGGGATTACTTTCAGGACGCAGCAGGAGACTTATACATAAACGGTCTAAATGAACTAACAATATTTTTTGTTGTTCAATCTAACTTGACTGCCACTGATAGAGGTTTCTTGAATTCTAGGAGTCCACGAGATTCAGATCGCAATTTTTCGCTGCGATACGCTGCATCAGGTCAAAATGGTGGCGGTACGGATATCCTTGCCAGTGGATTAGTAAATACGTCTACTACAAACATTTTGGAGAGCTCTAGTGACAAGCAAACAACTGACCCACAGGTTGTATGTCTCGATTGGCAAAGTGGACAGATATATAATATGTATCTCGATGGTGTTTTAGATGGTCCTACCTATTTAGGTTCATTACCAGTGGGACCAATTGCCGATGCTACATACATGGATGTAGGCCGTGGACCTTATGATCGACGCAATTCGTGGGATGGATTAATTGCTGAAGTTATTTTTTATGGTCGACATTTATCTGAAACCGAAAGACTGAAAGTTGAGGATTATTTATCTTCCAGGTATGATATCCCAGTTCGGTTAATAGGGCTTGCTACCGGAGGTGAGGAAATTTCTGCGGATAACGCAAATACATTGTTTACAACACTAAGTGGGCCGCGAATAAGGGAAGATTATATTGGCGAATTAACTACGGGTGGTACACTTATTCTTGATGTTCCCACTGGATATGAGTGGGACACATCTGTAATACCCATTATAACTATTCAACCAGCTTTTGGAACATCAACAACATTATCAGTTTCTTTCACTTCAGCTACTACTTCTCAAGTGACTTTTACAATTAATTCATCCTCATTGCCAAGTGGCTTTCCTGGTGAACTCACTATTGCAGGGTTGGCTATTAGACCAACAATAGCAACGTTGCCAAATACAGGATACATTACTAATTCAGGAACGACAGGTCCTTCATCTTCTGTAAGTCTTGGATTGTTAAAAATGGTTGCGGGGCTTCCTTCCAAAACTGTCTTTATACAAGAACCTTCAACCGCAACAATGAATGAAATTATTACTCCTGAAATCATCGCAGAAGTAAGAGATCAGAATGATAATGCAATTGAGGAGTTCGGACGTGTAGTTGATTTAGCTCTATCATCCGGGACGGGTATTCTATCAGGGACATTTAGCAAATCAACGGACATTACCGGACAGGTAAGTTTTACTGATATTACAATCAATCAAGTTGGTACAAAAATTCTTACTGCATCCAGCCTTGGATTAACTGATGCCGTATGTTCACCTTTTGATGTTTATAATCCCGGAGCATTCACAACCTTTTTGATAGAACGCCCATCTGGTGGCGGTATCTTGACTCAAATTGCCGGTCAATCATTTGACGCCAAAATTTCTGCGGTAGATGGAACAAATACAGTTGATGCATCCTTCACAGGAACAGTTGATATCATAAGCTCAGGAATCTTAACTAGTGGAAGCGGAACGACAGCAAATTTTGTAGGTGGTGTATTAAGCTCACATAGTATGACCATATCCAATGCGGGAGATTTTACACTTACAGCAACCAATTCAGCTGGTAGTGAATATGGAATTAGCAACATATTTACAGTAGAACCCGGTCCTGCAAGTGTAAGCACCTCAACTGTATCTGCAAGTCCATCAATAATTATTAATAATGGGATATCAACATCAATAATTACCGTGACATTATTTGATGCGGTGGGCAATGCAATGACGGCGGGTGGTGAGGTCGTAAATCTGATATCAACGGCGGGAACATTGATCGGACCTGTAATTGATAATGGTGATAGCACGTATACTCAGTCGTTGCTATCGGGCTTGGTATCTCAAACAGCATTAGTAACTGCAGTATTGAATGGAGTTCCTATTGTGGATAATGCAGAAGTAACATTTTCGGCCATTTCATCTGAATGGGAAAGTGACCCGGGTAGTGATGCCTATACGACAGATTGGAATGATACACGAAATTGGGATACTGATTTGGTACCAACTATTAGCGAAGTAGTATTAATTCCAGCCAATCCAACTGATGGAACAAAACAACCAATAATATCGACAAATACAAGTGTTGGAGGCGTCGTTGTAGAGTCGGGAGCTGATATTACGTTGCAGGGCGGTTTTACTTTTACTATTGCAGGTGATGCAGTAGGAGACGGTGATATTAATGGTAGTGCAAGTGATATTCTTGCCATTGAAGGCGATGTGGATATTGCATCAATTACGATGTCGAACGTACGGTTATCTGGGACAGCAATTCAGACAGTAACCTCACCTTTGTCCTATTCTAATCTTGAAATAAACTCTGGAACTGAAGTGACACCTGTAAATGATCTAATTGTTAACGGGACATTAACACTGACCGCTGGGACGCTGGTAATTCCATCAGGAAAAAGTCTTATAGCAAACACAAAGTCAATATCGGGAGGTTCGCTGAAGTTTGAGAGAGATATTATCGGTAATACAGGTTGGAGAATTTTGTCAGCACCCGTCATATCAACGTACGGAGATTTTTTAGATAGTATCTTTACTCAAGGATACACTGGTTCAGATTCTGCCACCGGATCGCCTTCTGTCTTATGGTATGATGAAACCTATTCGGGCACAGACAATCAACGGTGGCGAAAACCCTCCAACATTACCGATGTAACGGTTCCAGGCCGAGGATTATTTGTTTATGTCTTTGGTGACATTGCTGGAAATGCTATTTATTCGAACCCTCTTCCCGTGACATTGGATGTTTCAGGTGTTGAAGAAGAAGGAACAGCTGGGGAATTTGATTTTAGTGTCACATATTCCGCAGCAGGGGATACTGGGTGGAATTTGATCGGAAATCCGTTCGGCGCAACCATCGATTGGGATAATTTCAATTGGACAAAAACAAATATTGAGCAAACCATTTATGTATGGGATAATTCAGCAAACAGCGGGCAAGGTGATTATTTACTGTGGAACGGATTAACCGGATCCTTGGGATCAGGATTACTACCACCATTCCAGGGCTTCTGGGTAAAAGCAAATGCACCAAACCCCGTTTTAAAAATAAATAAGTCAGGGAAGACATCTGGTGGTGTTTATTACAAAAAAGCAATTGATGAAATAAGTCAAATCACCCTTGCGTTGGAAACTGATACATTATTTACTACGGCATTCATTATGTTTCATCCTGAGAGTCATATTCATCACGATACCTACGATGGCTATCGTCTTACACCACCAACGGATACGTTTTTGGAGCTAGGTATTATCCGAGATGATGGATTATTTATGACAATCGAAAGTGTTCCTGATAGATTTGGAATTCCTATACAATTGTCTGTTGAGACAGGCGGTTCGTCGGGGAACATACCTATTACTGGGTTGTATGAACTATCCTGGTACGATATAGCCAGTTTGCATGAAGACTGGATAGTAGAATTAATTGATAATCAGACATCACAATCTATTAATATGAGAGAAACCCAAACCTATGATTTTAGTGTGAATTCAGGGGGAACTGCATTTAAAACAAGTAGTCCAAGACCTGGGAATCTCGATATGCTCAACCCTGTTCCACGCACTTTAAAAAGAAGTAACAAGTTATCTCGTTTTACGGTTAAAATTGATCCGGGAGACTCCTTCCCTGAGATTCCCAAGGCATACAGTGTAGAACCTAATTATCCCAATCCGTTTAATCCCACGACGACGATTCAATTTAATTTGCCATTAGAAAGCACAGTTGGTATTAAGATTTATAATCTTCTTGGTAGGGAAATTGCAGAGTTTGATGCGCAGAAATATTCTGCTGGATCGCACAAATTAAAATGGAATGCTTCTGCCGTCAGCAGTGGAATATATTTTACACGAGTACAAATCAATGAAACGTATTATACACAAAAAATGACTGTAATTAAATGATGCAACGAATAATAGTATTCTCTTTTTTAATATTATTTCAAATTTCTGTATTTGGGCAGGAAACAGATTCACCGTTGGCTGCATCTGCTAATGTTAATGTTTCTGCTACAGTAGTTGGCGCCATAGAAATGGTCACCTTGCAGGATATTGACATTGGTGTAGTTACTCCATCGATGGAATTTATTATTATAGATCCAGGTGAAAATCCTGGAGCGGGACTCATAAAATTCACAGGACAACCAAGTATGGGGATTCGAATTGTATTCTCAAAGACGGTAGTCATGGTTGCTGGGGATGGTAGTACGTTAACGGTGCAATATCTTGTCAATGGGAATAGTAATAATGAGCAGGGGACGTCAATACCTATGGAAGAAAGCCCGGCTCAGGTTGTGCTAAACCCTGACGGAGAGTATTTTGTATGGATTGGTTGTCAGATGGACATTCGTGAAGTTGTATCGGGTCAACAATATGATGGTGATTTTGTAATTGAAGTCGAATACAATTAATATGGAATTACGAATTAATCAATTATTTCAACCATAGATAACGCTGTATTCATGGATTATGAAAGTAAATAAAAAGATGGGGGATAAACCTGCAACTATTCGATCTTTAATATTAAGTCTTCACGCCATTACACAAGTTTTTCCAACACCTAAATTTGTAATACAATCAATTATCATTGTGATTTCAATAGTTTCATTTTCCCATCCCCAGGCCATTCAGTTTAGTATCTATGTAGATAGTGAACTCACAGCAACAACTGAACAGGATTTAAATTTTGGTGATTTCATTGTTGCCGGGCAAGGATTGACAGAAGTAAATCTCGGCGACCCAACCATGGGGAAATTTCGAATAACTGGTAATGAAGAAATGGATATTATTGTTACAACGGTTGTTCCATCTAATTTGACAGAATCGGGTGGTGGGCCAAATCTTATTCCATTGACACTCAATATGGCGTATAATAATAAAGGCGCTGATAATCCAGCTCAGGCCGTTACAATTGTAGGGGGCACAGCACGGATTCCGATGAAAGTTCGTGCCAGCGGGCACCCGGCAGGACCACCACCAACACCTCCTCATTCTGAGTATATTCCTGCCGATGCGGATGTTTTCCTTTATATTTATGGAAATATAAATATAGGTTCAGTAGCTGCAGGTCTTTATACCGCCACTGTCAGTATTACTGTAGAATATGATTAAAAATCAACATCTACGTATAGACGTATTTCGTAAAAACCAACGTAAAGATGTAACGATTTTATTATAATTGTATCTAAAACGTGACATAGCATCAAGTACGTATTTAATGAAAGGATGTTGCAATTAGTAACACTCAGTTAAAAAAATGATACAGATGTATAAATGTTTTAAGATTCTTTCGACTGAAAAGCGTTTGGCGTGGTTGTTGCAGATTGATTTCGGAAATGTCTTTGAAAATTGGAGAAAACGAACAATATTCAAAGGTGTTATCCTCTGTGATTATTATCACTTACACATTGAAGAACTTTAGATAATATCGCAGTAGGTTAACCCCCTTGGGGTAAAAGATTTGAGAGATAATGAGTATTAACATAGGAGAGATAATGAAATCTTTATTTAAAATAAGTGTAATTGCTTTGCTTGTAATGAGCGGAGGATTAGTTTTTGGACAGGTACCAGCAGATGTAGGTGTAACTGCAACGGTAAGTTCACCGATTTCTATTGGTACAATTACTCCAGCTGCGATTGATGTTGTTAATGCAGGAGAAGCGGGAACACTAGATCCACAAGGATCGGCGCATTCAGCCTCGTTAACGGGTACACCAACTGCTGGTCATTTTCAGATCACAG
Organism: Fidelibacterota bacterium; assembly: GCA_013203145.1. Classification (GTDB taxonomy): domain Bacteria; phylum Fidelibacterota; class Marinisomatia; order Marinisomatales; family JABMOV01; genus JABMOV01. The sequence goes on along the minus strand of JABMOV010000169.1, from coordinate 5,996 downwards.
GTGGATTTAATGGAGCTTCTGTACTGATTGCTTATGGAACACCAGCAACATTGTCTGATGGTGGAGCTAATACATTTACCTTTACAGGCGCTTTATCACACATGGCAACAACAGGAGCCAGTCAAGCTAGTTCTGCTGATATTGCAACAAGTAACGCAATAACAATGGCAGAAGCAACACATGAAATTTGGGTTGGCGGAAGCTTCTCAGCGGTACCCAATCCCGGATCTTATGACACCGGAAGCGCTGGCGGAACACCTTTAGCTGTAACTCTGACATTACAATAAATTGATTTTGTGTTTTCAAAAGGCTCCATTTGGAGCCTTTTTTGTATGTTGGAGAAAAGCACATTTGAACGTATTTTATTTAGTATTTAATTAAGTAAAGATTGGGAAATAATATGAGAAACGCTAGGATACGTCCAGAAATCCGCTCCATAATCATTATGGGAATATTCTTTTATTCTATGGTTATCAGTCAGGTTTCCATTTCCCCCACAACTCTATTTCTTAATGATAAATCAAATTCTGGAACAATATTAGTCCTTAATGGAACCGAAAACGATTTAGAAGTATCGGTTGAGTACATGTTTGGCTATTCACAATCTGATGAATTTGGTAAATTAACAATGGTTTATGACGATGAAGAAATTGCAAATAAATATTCCGCCAATAACTGGATAAAAGGATTCCCCCAAAAGTTTATTCTTCAAGCGGGTCAAAGGCAAACTGTACGATTGATTGTTCGTCGACCTGGTAATATAGAAGATGGCACTTATTGGACGCGAATAAAAACAACATCAAACGATGTTAGCAGAATTATTGAAGACCGGGCAACAGAAGGTGTATCTGCAAAAATCGCATTTCAATTTGAACAGATAACTAGTTTTTATTATAAGAATGGTGATGTGAATACAACCATGCGAATTGAAAATAGCCGTATTTCTATTAATGAAAGTAGCCTGACTATTTATTCTGATTTTGTTAGAGGTGGAAATTCTCCATTTCTAGGTTCAATGATTGCTAACATTAAAAATGAGTCTGGCAAAATAGTAAAAGATGGAATTTCATTTGTTTCTGTATATTTTGATGGAACTCGGAAACTTGATATCGATAAAACTGATTTAGCACCTGGTAAATATTCTGCGGAAATTTCGTTTATATCTGAGCGAGCAGATATCCCAAAAGAAGATATAATTCAAACAGAGACAGTTACTTCAATCGTCGAATTTGAGTTAAAATAAATAAATATTACCGTTATTGTATTGAGGTGATCTAGGGATTAAAGTAGCACTCTTGGAATTATGTTAAATATTATCTGTGTGTAACTTATGCGATCAATCAAGATAGCATAAGAAATCTAATCAATCACCTTCATTATCCTCTCTACCTGTCATCAAACATTCTTAGTATTTTCTTTATAATAAATCGAAGAAACGTGATGGTAAATCCTTTGTTTAAAAATAAAATTCCAAACCTATTCAACTTTAAAAGAGTCTTGAACTTCCCTAAAGCATTAATGAGTGCTAATTAACGAGATATGATTTTGGTGTTATGAAGATTTACAATTCATTCCGAATTATCAAAATTTTACGAATATGCATGATCCTGTGCGCAGTAAATATATTATTTTCTGCTGACCTTAAATCAATTTTCCAATCTGACTCGGATGAAGAACAGGAAATCTATCTTTCTTTTAGGTATCAAGGAGGTGTAAACACGGTTGTTATTGCTTATATGAAAGGAGAGAATTATTATATACCAATTTCTCAAGTGTTCAGCCTTTTAAAAATTAATCATACGATCAATAATAATACTTTAGCAATTAGCGGATATTATATTAACGAAAATAATATTTACAGAATTGGTTTAAAGAGTCGAGTCATGCAGCTTGGATTAAAGCGCTGGGAAATCTCCTCAAATGATTTTTTAATAAAAGAGTTAGACTATTATATCAATACAAAAACCTTAGAACAAATTTTCAACCTTCAATTCACTGTTGATATCAATCGTTTGGTTTTAAAATTGGAAACACGAGATAAATTACCAGTTGTTGCACAATACGAGCGCCAGCAACAAAGGCGAAAAGAATTTCAATTAGGGACGGTTGATGACGCATCCTATGAAATCCTTTCAAATAGAAATCGCCAAGTATTTAACGGAACCTATATGGATTATTCATTTTTTTCCCGATTCGCCGGAATTGGAAATATGTATAATTACCGTGTCCAATTTGGCAATGAGCTATTGTTTGGCGACATTCAGGGAGCATTTCTGGGCAATCATACAATTAGTAATAATTCGTATAGTTTATCCAGTTTGCGATGGAGATATGTTTTTGAGGGCGGTAATGATATTGAGCAGCTATATATTGGTGAAAATACATCAACGGGTATAGGGGAATTACCCTACACTGGTTTGCGGATTACCAATGAACCAGTAGACCCACTAAAAGCATATGATTTATATGTCTTAGATGGTACAACGAATCCCGAATCGGAAGTAGAGCTGTATGAAAACGATCGACTCATTGAATATCAAAAAGCCGATGAAAAAGGATATTATAGATTTTCAATTCCATTATCCTATGGTAGTTCTAATATTCGATTAAGGATTTACAATCCCACGGGTGGAATAGAAACGATCGAGAAGCGAATTCAGGTCCCCTATACTTTTTTACCCACAGGAAAAGTGTTTTATAATGTCCACATGGGAAGAGGAAGCGACATGTTTACACCGTGGGAAGAGCGTCCCACGCTGCTCCAGTCAGACGTTGGATACGGATTAACAAATTGGTTAACTGCACGATCGGGAATAGAGTATGTTGAAGGCGATCAAACGACAAAACCCATTTTCTTCCAAACAGCATCATTCCGGTTTCTTGGGCAATATTTAGGCAATGTGAATATAGCACCGGGCAGTTTCTATAGTTTTTCTACTGACATTATTACACCAACCCAACGGAGCTTGAATGTAGGATATAATTATTATCCGAAGAATAGTATCTATGATCAATCAGGAACCTTACAAAATATCAATTTAGGAATTTATTTTCCGTTTAATATCAAACAATTTCCATTAACCATACAACTGAGTCCCTCTCTGGAACAACGTCATGATGTTGAGGATTTATCCCAAGGATTAAGTTGGGATATATCCACCCAATATAAACGGTTGCGAATCCGCTCAGGTTTTAGGGATTATGGACCTTATGGCAATCCATTTGGCAGGGGGAAATACTCCACAGCTGTGATGCTTACTATACCACGGACCAGTGCATATCCAAAACTTGTTCGGGGATTATATATGCGAGGTGAAACGTCCTATTCATTTTCAGAAGGGATGGATGAAGTTTCCTTACAGTTTTTACGTCAAGTATCTCGTAAAAGCAGATTTCGGTTACTTCTAAGAAAGCGTCCAAAAACTAAAGGGCTTCAGTTTGAAATTGGATTTACTTTTGATTTTGATAAAAACCGTCAAACAACAAATTATCGAAAATTGGGTGAGGATTATATCTTTACATATTCTACTAGGGGATCAATTGGTTTTAATTCACTCCGCGACCGGTACTACACAAATAGAAATCAAGTAGGTCGATCATCCATTGGCGTGAGACTCTTCGTTGATGAGAATAATTCAGGAACATATGACAATAATGAAGAAATTCTCAGCGGGAAAGCCATCCGTCTTGTAAAATCCTCCGGACAAATGGAAGAAAAAAATGGACAAACAATTGTAACGCAGCTTCAGCCCTATAAACAATATAATTTTGTAGTAAACAAAGCGAATATAAAAAATCCAACCTTAGCGCCTAAATACGATGCATTCGCCATTGTTACCGATCCAAATCAAACGAAACAGATAGATATTCCCCTCTATGTCACGGGCATTCTTGAAGGACAAGTTGCTCGTCTTAAGGGTGGTCAGCCCCAACCTATTGCTGGATTGCGGATAATTCTAAAACAACAGGATAGCGATTATGAAACGACCGTTACTACTTTCTACGACGGCAGTTATTATGCTATGGAAGTTCCACCTGGATCTTATTCGGTAACCGTTGATGAAAATCAATTGAGTTTTTTAAATGTATCAGCTTCACCGGCAATTCATTATATCGAAATTAAGGCGCTTGCAGAAGGCGATTTTATAGAAGGTCTTGATTTTATTTTAACGTCGAAAAATTAATAGTTCGTCTGTTTTACATATAGTATATTTACTCTCCGCCACTCATAAATAATAATTACAGTAAAGATTATGACCCAGAATCTGTTACAACAGCATATTTTTGAATTAATTGACTCAGTCGATTCTATTGTTTGGGTAGTAGGCAATGATAAACCTACCAATCTGTTCATAAATAAAGCTATTGAACATTATACAGGAATTCCACGAAAAAAGTTTTTAGCAAATCCCAAACGATGGTTGTCTCTTATTCATCCTGATGACAGAAACCACAACATTGAAGAATTTCACGATATAAATTACTCTGGCGAAAAAAACATATTTGAGTATCGTATACTTCATAAAAATGGTAGTTTGTATTGGTTCCGAGATGAGTTGAAATTTGTTAAAGATGCTAATGGACAGTCTATTGCCACAATTCGTATTCTTAGAAATATTACACATCAGCATGAAGCAAATCAGAATCAATTTAAGCACATTCTTCACCTCGAATGGCTAGCCGAAGCATCTCAAGAACTTATCGATTTTGCACCAGAAAGAGATATTTATGAATTTATGTGCGAATCGTTAAAGGCTATTGTCGGAGAAAAAACAATTATTACAGCAAACACAATCAATGAAGAGAAAAAAGAGATTAGAGTAGAACATGTGATTGGATTGCGCGATAAATATAAGCTTGTTGGTAACCTGTTAGGTTAAACCATCAAAGGCAGCACTTTTTTCATGGATGAAATAGCAAGTGAAGGGTTAAAAAGAGGTCAAATCGTACAACCCGAAAAAGGTGTGGCTAGCTTAAGTCCTGATATTCCCCACTCTTTGGCAAAGCAACTTTCAAAAATTTTGAATCTCGGCGATATTTATGCCATGGGCATTAGTCGAAATGGTACGTTGTATGGCAGCATAAATATATTTTTACCCAAGGGAAAGAAGCTCCAAGATAAAGCAATAATTGAAGCTTTTACTCGTCAAGCAGCTGTAACCATCCAGCGTAGAATTGCTGAAGAAAAACTAGTTCGGCATTTACAAGAATTGGAAGAAACTGTTGATAAACGCACTGCCCGAATTAATAAAATCAATGAAGAGCTGAAAGAATCCAATGATTTAAAAACGCTCTTATTAGATATACTGACTCACGATATTAAAAACCCGGCAGGGGTTGTTTCAGGTGTTACAGATTTATTAAAGGAAGGATTTGACGAAGATCTTTACAGCCTTCTGAAAACTGGATCGGATGAATTACTTAATGTTTTGGAAAATGTTTCTAACTTGGCTACAGTAACGATAGGTGATAAAATAAAAAGAGAAGAAATTGATCTTGTCAAAATAACAAAACGAATAATCCTGTCATTTGACAAACTGATGAATGAGAAAAATATAGAATTACATATTTCATGTCCGGAGAGCATCACATTAATGGCAAATCCGGTTATATCAGCGATAATAAACAATTATTTATCTAATGCAATTCGATATAGTTTAGATATTAAAAAGATAGATATTGAACTGGGCGAAGATGAAAAAAACATATGGTGCAATGTCAAGGATTATGGAACATTGATACCGGAGAACAAACGAAAAGAAATATTTAATAGAAATATTCGTTTAGACAACAATCGGCGCGGCGGAAAAGGATTGGGTCTTGCAATTGTGAAGCGAATTGCTGATGCACATGGGGCAATTGTTGGTGTTAAACCAAATACGCCAATAGGTAATATTTTTTTCGTCCAATTTTCAAAAGATTAACACTTTTTCCTCATTACATAATTTTATAACTTGATCTTGCAACAAAAAAACGGACACCTAGAATAGTCATAT
>JABMOV010000168.1 GCA_013203145.1 Fidelibacterota bacterium | reverse complement strand
GTATGGCTTCCCGTATTTATAATTGTAAAACTATCCTCATTTGTGTTTTTTGGCTCATACCGGAGTATATGGCGCTATACAAGTCTATGGGATATGTTAAATATAGTAAAAGCAGCCTTCACGGCATCTGTGATCATCCTGTTTGGTTTTGGGATTGTTGAAGGATTTGCTGGATTCCCCCGTTCCGTTTTTCTCCTTGATTTATTATTAACCGTTATTTTAGTTGGCAGTACTCGGATATCTATCAGATTATATTATTCTCATATCTATTTGAGGCCTGGGACAAGTAATAATGTTATTAAGAAAAAAATACTGCTTATTGGGGCTGGTCGAACAGGGGAGAAAATTGCACGGGAAATTACCAATTCAACAGATTCACAATATGAAATTTTAGGATTTATCGATGATGATCCCACTCGACGGGGCGCCAGACTACATGGTTACAAGGTTCTTGGTACCATCAAGGATATGACACAATTATCGTTGGATTATGATGAAATTGTTATAACAGCACCCTCTGCAACTGGTAATCAAATGCGTCGTATCGTGAAGCAGTGTAAAAAAACCGGAAAACGTTATAAAACTGTTCCCAGTTTTACTGAAATGTTGAATCGTGATATATCTATAAACTCCATTCGGGATGTTTCCTATAATGATTTATTGGGCAGAGAAGAAGTAAAACTGGACATGAATTCCATTGATACATTGCTCAAAGGGAAGCGGATTCTGGTTACAGGAGCCGGTGGTTCGATTGGGTCTGAACTGGTGCGCCAATGTATGAATTTTAACCCAGCCATGCTCATACTTCTTGATAACAGTGAATTCAATCTATTTTCCATTGAACAGGAACTCAGAAGAAATAAATCATCATTAGCCATGCGATATATCCTGGGTGATATCAAAGATGAAAATTGGATTATGAAAGTATTTTCAGATTATCAACCCCAGGTTGTTTTGCACGCTGCAGCGTATAAGCATGTACCTATTCAGGAGGCTTTTCCTCGTGAAGCGGTTTTAACAAATGTTAAAGGAACAATGAATTTGATTAATATTTCGCACGAGAACAAAGTAGAAAAATTTGTGCTTGTCTCAACTGACAAAGCTGTTCATCCAGTCAATGTTATGGGAGCCACAAAACGTTTAGCGGAAATGATGGTTCAATGTAATATAAAAGGATCAAAAACAACCTATATGGCGGTACGATTTGGCAATGTTCTTGGAAGTTCAGGGAGTGTTATTCCGATCTTCCAAAAACAGATTGAAAATGGAGGTCCCGTTCGCATTACACATCCAGACATGATACGTTATTTTATGTCTATTCCCGAAGCAGCACAACTTATTCTTCAGGCAGGAGCTATTGGAGAAGGTAGTGAAATATTTGTGTTGGATATGGGGAAACCGATCAATATTAAAGATATGGCTTATGATTTAATTCGACTGTCAGGATTAGAGCCGGAAGAAGATATTCCTGTTATCTTTACGGGAGTACGACCGGGAGAAAAATTGTATGAAGAGTTAATCACCAGCGGTGAACAGATTATTAAAACGAATCATAAAAAAATTGTAGTATTGAAAAATGATTCTAATAGACAATCATGGTTCGAACTTTCCATGGATATCGAAAAACTGATTCTGACGACACAATCATTTGATTCAGACAGTATTAAACATCGATTACACCATATCATACCGGAATACGAACCACAGGATATACTTACACCTGATAAAACAAAACTACAGGATTGGGATAGTAAATCATTCGAAGCATGATGAAATGAGAGTTCAATTACGAATTATGAATTACGAGAATTATCTACTATTCTTCCTTAAGTGTCATCCTGGAGCGAAGCGAAGGATCTCTAAAAGCAATGCTGTCAACGATCAATATTCTCCCATTATTACAAATGTCAGAGATTCTTCCCGCCTTCATACAAGCATTACGACGGGCAGGCGGTCGCAGACTCTTTCAGAATGACAGGTTTTGTTCCTCCCCCCCCACTTTTACTGTCATCCTAGAGCGTAGCGAAGGATCTCATTACAATTATTAGAGCGCAAACATAATAAAAAAGTCAGAGATTCTTCGTCGTTTTACTCCTTAAGAATGACAGCTCGGTTTTTATAATTAGTAAAACCTATTACGTCTATATTATGGCAAGTCTTTCAAAAGTTATTTATACCGGAGTCACTGGCGACTTGAAATCGCGAGTCTATCAACATAAGAATAAATTAATAGACGGCTTTACAAAGCGTTATAATGTTAATCAACTGGTTTGGTTTGAAGAAACAGATGATATTACTGCAGCCATTATGGTAGAGAAAAAGATAAAGGGTTGGCTTCGCAGAAAGAAAGTAGCATTGATTGAGGAGACAAATCCTAATTGGGAAGATTTAGCAAAAGAGTGGTTTGAATAAAATATGCATTGTCATCCTGGAGCGAAACGAAGCGTAGCGGAGATCCCGTACGAAAGGTCGGGGGATCTAAGTACATAATTAGACCACAAATAAAATATAGTGTCAGAGATTCTTCAGTCGCATGCTCCTTCAGAATGACAGCCTATTTTCCCCCTTACCATTTTTACTGTTATTCTGAATGAAACAAAGTGGAATGAAGAATCCCTCAAATTATCCATTATTATTGTCATTCTGAACGAAGTGAAGCTTGCCAGCCGCAGGCTGGAAATCCCTCAAATTAGTCATTTTCATCAATACACAAATGTTTCGATGGTTTGAATCTTTCAAGTTGATATACATTTAGACTATCCTGTTTTATTAAAAATGCGAATAAATAGTAAATTCCCTGCCTAAATCATGAAAAAGTATTTCTATCTAAACATTTTTATACCATTATTATTGGTGGGGCAACATCCGGTGACGTTATATGATCCGCTATTTGCGCTACAATTGCAGTCCCTGAAATTCAATCAGGAATTAGATGTATATAAAGAATCAAATCCTTGGATAAACACTTCACAAGCACAGAAATATTATCCATTAAAGGAAACCCAGGCAAATATACGCATCCTGCCTCAGGCATTTTTTGCAGAAAATGGTACAGACCATCAATTCAATTTATGGACTAGTGCCACATTGGATAATATCACAATGTTAGCTGATGTTCGATTAATACAAGCGGAACATAATATGGATTATTTTGGTTCGGAGTATTCACGAAGCGGAATTAATGGTAGAGTGAATACGGCATTTGTTCGGTATGAAAATGATCGTTATTTGGCTCAATTTGGAAGATCACCAGTTGTTTGGGGCTCTACCTACAGTTCAATTATTCAATCAGGATTAGCACCATCCTATGAGCATTTTGATGGAAAAATAAACATGGGCGATTTTACGGTTGAAGTATTAGGCGGCCAGCTTGGTTCTGAATATTTATCTGATGGAACCAGAATAAAACGCTACATTTCCGGTCATCAAGTCAATTGGTTATCGTGCAACAATTCACTACTGATTGGTGTAGGTGAACAAATCATTTATACTGGACAAAATAGGAGCTTGGAGTGGGTTTATCTTAATCCTTTTGTACCGTATGTTTTTACCGCCTTTGACAAGGACGAAGAACCCACTGGGGCAGGCGACAATGATAACTCAATTATTTTTATGTATCTACGATATAATTACAAACCAAATTTGTCAGTTTATTCCGAAATGATAATAGATGATTACCAATTAGATGATACAGGCCGGCAAAATGCCCTTGGAATAAATGTTGGATTGGACTGGGGAACACATATTTTTAATAAACCCACGACGGGGTCACTATCCTATACGCAAATAGATAGTTGGTCGTATATCCATCACGGACAATTTACCAATTGGGAAAACCGTAGCCATCCCATTGGATATTATTATGGACTCGATGTGAGGTCTGTAGGCATGCTAACGGATATTTGGGTAACACCGAGTTTATACTTGAACTTGGATTATACTTACGTCGAAAAAGGAAATAATTTGTTATCCTCTGGTTGGGGTAATGATGTCACAGAGGCAGATCCGTTTCCATCTGTTCCTGTAACTGTTTACCATTTTGTTAATATTTCATTATCTAGGTATATGAAAAATGGTCTTTTAGAACTTGGCTGGTCTAACAAACCTTTTGATAATCAAATAGCCCACGACGGTCAATATTTTACAGATTATGGTTTATATCTTAAATATCAATTAGTCTGGGGATTTGGCTTTGACCTTGAATAAAAAACAATTACGAAGTACGAGATTTATCCGCCTATGGCGGAAAAGCAATTATGAGAAATTTAATCATATCATCACTGTCATTCTGAAAGAAACAAAGTGGAACGAAGTCGGAGCAAAGCGGAGACCCCGATGTGTCGGGGAATCTCAAAACAATCACTTTAGAATCAACGTAGATTCTTCCCGCCTTCATACAAGCATTACGACGGGCAGGCGGTCGTAATACTCCCTCTAGAATGACAAGGTTGTCCTTCTTCGGTTTTCCGTTACACGTTACTTGTCACTTATTCCTTATAGCATAAAACATTACCCTGTGTCATTGCGAGAAGCGAATAACATGAGCGACAAAGCAATCTGTCCCCGGTTAATTCTGGTATGACAAATTTCTAATTTCAAATTTCTACATTTTTAACTTTTAATTTTTATCTGATTACCATTCTTCGGTCTCCCGACTCCGATACTTGTAACGAATCACTAGTCATAATTTTTAACTTTTAATTTTTAATTTTGTATATCCCTATTCTCTAGCCCCTAATCCCTCTTCGTGAACTTCGTGGTAATTCCGAATTCTCTCGTAATTTGTCTTTCGTAATTAAAATACTCTGTACCTAAAGCAACTCCAGGCCGCTACTAACCCATCTTTTAGGCGCAATTTCTTTCCTTCGGCCACTGATCGTCGATTATATTGAATAGGTACCTCTTTTATTGTATATACCAGCCGATCGATTTTCGCTGTAATCTCCGCTTCTAACCCAAATCCTTTAGACCTGATATTTAATTCTCGTAGTATAGTGCTTGGTATTAATTTATAACAAGATGCCAAATCCGTAATCTTTTGTGTATTTAATGTATTTGCCCACCAGGTAATGACTTTATTCCCAAACGTGTGATATGTATGTTCTAACGATTTTCCTAACCAGCGACTCCCGAACACCACATCACAATCATTGTGTTGAATTGTGCCCAAGAGTTTCAAATAATCCTTTGGAGTGGTCTCCAAGTCACCATCTTGAAATATAACATATTCTCCGGTGATATGAGGTATGGCAGTTTGTATGGCTGCACCTTTACCCAAGTTAGTTTGATGATGAAGCAATATTAAATATTTTAAGGAAGATAAAATATGAGGTGTATTATCAGTGGAACCATCATTTACGACTATAATCTCTTTTTTAATATCAACTTGATTGACGGATTGAATTACTTCAAGAATAGTCGATTCTTCATTGTAGACGGGGATGATAACGGTTAGTAGGGGTGCAGTCATGTTATAAATTAGTTAATTGTACAAATATGTATTTTGTTAGGGGACATCATTAATTGTAAATGTACAATATTATTTCTGCCTACTTAAGCCGAACAATATTTTGAATAACAAAAAAGGCGATCAATGATCGCCTTTTTGCACAATTTCAAATGAACTTCTTATAGACTGTAATCAATACGAATACCAAGTCCACCCCAGTATGTTGAATTATCAGAATCAGCATTAGGTTTCAATGCAAGGAAACCTTCACCACCAATGAGGATGTTAACTGGTAGATTCATGGATTTTTTCATGAGTCTTTCTAAAGATACTCCTGCAAATCCACGGAATCCGAATCCTGCGCCAACAAGTCCAAGATGAGTTTCAGCAAAAACCATTTCCTTGATAGTTGCATTTGCACCAACTCCTAATACTATCGGTGCATAGGTATTGCCATCACCAGATTCAGCAGAGTAGCCACCTATTGCGGCACTGAATGTTAAATCAAACCCTTGCACATTGTAACCAAAGGGTGTTCCAATTACAACACTTGCACCAACTGGAGCATTTGTCATAAAAGCACCATTAATAAAACCAAGACTTCCAGTTACACCAACATCATATCCTTCTAATGCTGCCATGCCTTGTCCGCTGACAGGTTGCATCACGAGTATCATACATAAGGTAACCAATAATATATAGCTAATACGTTTCATTTTTTTGCCTCCAATGTTAAAATATTTCGACCAGCTTAGAACGATTTTACAGTACATTATATAATAATACAATATATTCGTTATAAATAATTTCATTCGGGAAAACATGTGATTTATGTACAAAATCAATTACGAGATGATTAATTACGAATTACGAGTTTTATCCGTCTATGGCGGAAAGCAATGTCTAAACAACTTACTTCCCGTCTCCGGTCTACGTTCTCCTGTTACCCGTTACCCCTTACACGTTAGTGAGCGAAGTCGAACCAAAATCTTCAATATTAAATGTTCAATCTTCAATTCTAAATCCTACCCCATATAGTTTAAATATTCTATCCCGTTTTCTAATTTCTGATTACGGATTTCTTCTTTAACTTAAACTTCGAGTTTTATGATAAAAACAAAGATTTGGTGAACACAAAAGGATACAGATTAAAACACATAAAATTAACTGATCAGCGATCAAAAGTCGATCAGCAAAGCAGTATTACCACAATGCACCGATAAGTCCCGGTGCATTTTCATTTTAGGAAGGAAAATTAATGAGCCAAATAAAAGCTCTCGTTGATATACAAGATATTGATTCGCAGCTGATGGAGATTGAAGAATTATTAGGAGATTTACCCCGGAAAGTAAAAGAACTAATCCAGGAAGAAGATACGTTAATCACTGACTTAAGCACTGGCAAGGTTCGTCTTAAAGAGATTGAAGTTGAACTTCATAAGGCTGATACACTGGTTAAAGCGCACCGGGAACAGGTTGATAAACACAAGGATCAATTATTTCTAGTGAGCAACAATAAGCAATATGATGCTCTCATGCATGAAATAGATTTTTTGAAAAAAGAATTGGATACTTTGGAGACCCAGGATCTAGAATTCATGGAAGAAAAATCCACATTAGAAGAAACCGTAACAACGCAGGAAAAATCATTAGGTATCCTCACGGCAGATTTAAAAGAACGACGTGGAAAGCTTGAAATATTGCTCAAGGAAACAGCAGAAGAAAAAGCAAATTTAGAAAAAGCCCGGGAAGGAAAAGCTAAAGCGGTTCCAGAAAAGTATTTAACGGAATATATCCGTGTTCGGAATGCCAGACGCGGTGTGGCAGTTATCCATATCCAGAGTAACGCCTGTGGTGGATGTGGTGCCTTTGTTCCACCCCAAACCTTAGCGGAAGTTAAAGGTGGTCAGGTATTGCGAACCTGTGACGCTTGCAATCGTTTTCTATACTGGAAAGAGTAACTCAATTACGAGATTTATCCGCCTATTGGCGGATTTCAATTACGAATGACGAGATTTATTCGCATTGAGTGGAATATTAATTACGAGTTTACCTGCCTATGGCGGGATCAATTGCGAGGGGGAAACATAATATTTAAATAAAGGAGTATAATATAAATGAAATATAATATATTGCAGGAGAAATCCTATTCATTCAGTTTATCTATTATTAAATATTTTCAACAGATTAAGGGAAGTATTATAGATATTACAATAGCCCGTCAATTGTTGAAGTCTGGAACATCTATAGGTGCAAATATTGAAGAAGCCCTTGGAGCATATTCAGAGAAAGAGTTTCTAGCAAAGCTCACAATTTCTTACAAAGAGGCTCGTGAAACTAAATATTGGTTACGTCTTATGAAGGATGGATACAATGTTCAAACTGATTCACTATTAGATGATTGTGAAGAATTATTAAAGATAATTGGTACCATTCAGATTAAAACCAAAAATAAACTATCTTCTATCTCGTAATTCGTAATTTCTCTCCTCGTAATTCGTAATTTCAGCCTCGTAATTCGTAATTAATAATCTCGTAATTGAAAATGAGTCAGTCGGATGGTTACGTTTCCCCCCGATAATTCGGGAGGAGATGAGGAAAGTCCGAGCACCGCAGGACAGGGCGCCACGTAACACGTGGGATCCGTGAGGGTATGGAAAGTGCAACAGAAAGTAAACCGTCCCGATTTATCGGGATAAGGGTGAAAGGGTGGTGTAAGAGACCACCAGTCCCGACTGAAAGGTCTGGAGCTGGTAAACCCCGCCCGGTGCAAGACCGAATAGTCTCTGAGATGTAGTCCGCATCATTGCCTGTCGCGCCGTAGTGCAACGCAGGCCGAAAGAGCGGGTAGGTTGCGTGAATTCCGTTGAGAAGCGGAAACCAGGTGAATGACCATCAATTTCTCCTGTTATTTAAGGAGGAGGAACAGAACACGGCTTATAGACTGACTCATTTTCAATTATTTATATTTTCGATCATGCAGCATTTATCATGTTCTATCCAATTAGCAATTGATAATCAACCAATATGCTTAAAAATCTAATTAAATCCCGCGTCATTTTTCCGCTCGTAATTGAAACGAAACCGTCGTAATATTTTTAGAAGGCGTTCCCCCAAATGTCAAAAATGATCCATATCAGATATATACGTACACCTATTTTGGTGTTCCTGGTCCTGATTTCAGGGCTCTTAATTATGGGATATAGTTTTCATCTGTCAGACATAAACGAAATGAAAAGTTTAACGTCCATTACAGGGACACAGATTGCTCTTCGATTAGATGAACAAATCCAAACACATATAAATACAATTGAACATATCCGTGATGAACTCAAAGTCATTGATCATATCAATCAGGAATTTTTTGAAGAGTATGTCGCAAAATTTTTAAATCAGCAAAAAGGTTTTCAAGCCATCAATTTTATCGATCCGGCGGGTGTCATTATTTGGATTGTTCCTGAAAAAGGGAATGAAATGGTTTTAGGCAGAGATTTACATGATCATGCCTATGCCAATACTACATTTTCATTAGCTGAAAAATCGCACACGGATCAAATTACACCTCCTTTAACATTATGGCAGGGCGGGGTTGGATTTGCCACTTATTTCCCGGTTATATATAGTGAAACTCTTAAGGGGTACGTAAATGGTGTTGTACGTATAACCGATTTTCTGGATTCCTATTTATATGAATCATCATTAAAACAGTTTCATATTCAGATACACTATCAAAACACAGTTATTTATGAGGCAAATGTCCCAACCAACCAACCTGCTTATGAACTTTCCAGTGATCATCTAATAGATATCGGTAACAACGCAATTACCATTTCATTGATGCCTAACCCATCATTATTCACATCCGAAACGCGCTGGTTACGTATCATGTTTTATTTTATTGGGTTTTCATTTTCCGTCGCTTTTACGATCCTGTCGTATTTTAATCTTAAACGACAATATAATTTAACGGAAACATCCAATCGTATTAAGGCATCGGAGGAAAAATATCGAAGAATTTTTGAAAATTCAAACGATGCCATTTACCAAACTTCCACGGATGGTTCCCTACTGATGGCAAATGCGGCCTGGTTTGAGTTGTTTAAATATGACCCCACAGACTTAAAAACATTTAATGTGATTGACTTGTATTTCAACTCCGATGACCGTACTCAGTTTGTAAACTCAATAATGGAAGATGGATCTGTAAATAATTATGATATCATTTTAAAAAAGAAATCAGGTGAAAAAGTATATTGTTTATTATCCTCCACGGTTATGGTAGATGAGAATGGTAACGGTATTGGGTATCAGGGTATTGTTCATGATATTACTGAAAAAATGAAGCACGAGCGGGAATTATCGCGGGCCTTAAAGGAGACTGAAAAATCAATTCAGTTGAAGAATAATATTATTAAAAATATGTCTCATGAAATTCGTACACCATTAAACTCCATATTAGGATTTGTGGATATCCTTGAAGATGAGTTTAAGCATCAACTGACCGGGGAAACGCAAAATCATTTTACAATTATACAGCATAGTGGAAAACGACTTGCTCGTACCATTAGCGAAATTCTAGATTATTCGACAGTGGAATCTGGATCCTACGCACCAGATTTAAGTCGCCTAAATATTATTCAACTTCTCAACGGAATCATTGACAGCTTAGCCTACTTGTGTGAAGAAAACCACGTTTCAATAGAATTTGGATGGCAGGGTAAACAATGTTGGGCTTTAATAGACGAGTATGGCTTTACACACGCCATGAATAATATCATCCACAACGCCATTCAATATTCAAAAGGTGGTGTTATTACGCTAACTATTGACGAAACAGAGGATTGTCTCACATTGTCTGTTAAGGATAATGGAATAGGAATTTCATCTGAATTTCAACAAGATATGTTTAATGTTTTCTCACAGGAAAGTGTGGGAACGGGGCGGCATTACGAAGGATTAGGGCTGGGATTACCACTTGCTAAACTCTTTTTAGAATTGATCAATGGGCAATTAAATATTAAAAGTGAAAAAGATAAGGGTACGACGGTTATTGTTTCGCTTCCGAAAATTTCAGAAAAAGCACCATAGGGCCAAACGTCACGTATAATAACTTAGGATATTAATCTACAATTATACATAGTAAGTCGAATATATATAGACATACTATGGTAAATAGTAGTATTATTTCGCATGTTAAGGGCGCAAATATCACAGGACATATTTGACTACCAGACCCTTTTGGGTGCACTTGAAAGCTATGCATCCCCGCGGGATAAAATTTCATCTTTGATTAAAAATGGTGAAATAATCAGAATTAAAAAGGGTTTATATATTTTCAATGAAACCTATCGAAAGCAATCTTACTTAGGTGAACAAATTGCCAATTTGATTTATGGCCCATCCTATATATCTCTTGAATATGCTCTATCTTTTTATGGTTTAATACCCGAAAAGGTTACGGTATTTACATCCGTAACGATTGGGCGAAAAAGAGATTTTTCAACATCCATTGGTCGCTTCACCTATCGCCAAATTCCAATGAAAGCCTTTTCCAGTGGAATGGATGTGTTGTCATCTGAAAACAATCAACCATTTCTAATAGCTACGAAAGAGAAGGCTTTGGTTGATTTGATTCAGAGTAAGAGAAATATTCCCATTAAATCTCAAAAGGATATGAATACATTTTTGTTTGATGATCTACGTTTGGAATTAGCGGATATTATCCAGTTGGATGTGAGTCGCATTGAAGCATACTCTATCTGCTATCGCTCCCGAAAAATAGCGTTCCTTGCAAAAATGATAAAGCGAAATAAGAAGGTTACTGTCTATGCATGATGCCATAGAGCGGATGTTAGCAAGATACAGTTGTGAAACTGCAAACGATTATATCAATGCCTTAAGAGAAATTCTACAGGAAGTTGCTTTACTGGGGTTGTGGCGAAGTAAGTTTTTTGAACATGCAGCATTCTATGGCGGGTCTGCTTTAAGAATTCTCTATGGATTAGACCGCTATTCAGAGGATATGGATTTTTCACTATTAAGCCCAGATAATTCATTTCAATTAGATAAATATTTAATTCCCCTAGAAAAAGAAATTCGAAGTTTTGGTTTCGATATAACTGTTGAAAAGAAAAAGAAACAGTCCCAAAGCACCATTCAATCAGCATTTTTAAAAGCCAACACACATAAGGAAGTCCTCATCATTTCGCCGATTGATTTTTCTTTGACTGGAATTCACAAACATCAGCGGTTAAAAATTAAAGTTGAAATTGATGTGAATCCTCCTTCCCATTTTGCCACAGAAATGAAATATAATTTACACCCGATTCCTTTTCCTGTTAAAACCTATCAACTTCCTGATATGTTTGCTGGAAAAATGCATGCTATTTTATGCAGAAAATGGGCAAACCGAGTCAAAGGTAGGGACTGGTATGATCTGGTTTGGTACATATCCAACCATTCTACAATTCACTTATACCATTTAGAGAAACGGTTAAGAAATAGTGGGCATTGGGATGGTAATAAAACACTATCGGAGAAAAACTTTTTCCATATGATATGGGAGGCCACTGAACAGCTGGACATTCAAATGGCAGTAAAAGATATTGAGAACTTTATCCAGGATAAAAATTCCATATCTTTTTGGTCAAAAGATTTTTTTAATGACATAATACAAAAAATTCAATTTTTATAATGACAATTCTCAAATTAACTTCTTATCTAGTATGTACTGGTTTATAAAAAGCCCCGACGCTCAGCACGTTCAACGATTAAAGAACGAATTTCGTTGTTCCACTCCGATTGCCAAGGTCCTTGCTAACAGGGGAATAGTCTCTTTAGAGGAATCACGCTCCTTTTTTAATCCATCTCTATCTCAACTTCATGATCCGTTTAGTATGAAAGATATGGATCGCGCCGTTGAACGTATTATCCAAAATATAACGGACCAGATTCCCATATTAGTTTTTGGGGACTATGATGTGGATGGTACGACAGGAGCTTCAGTGCTTTATTTAGCTCTACAACAATTTGGAGCAAAAGTTGAAACCTATATTCCTGACAGGGAAAAAGAAGGGTATGGGCTTAGCAATGAAGGTCTAAACCATGGGAAAGAAATAGGCGCAAATCTTATCATTACCTGCGATTGTGGTATCAATGCATTTGATCATGTGAATTATGCAAATAGTGAAGGCTTGGATGTCATTATTACTGATCATCACACCCCCGATGAAACCCTTCCAGATGCGTACGCTATTTTAAATCCCAAACGACAGGATTGTGAATATCCCTTCAAAGGGCTTTGTGGCTGTGGTGTAGCTTTAAAGCTTGTACAAGCAGTTGGAATGAAAACAGAACAGGATCTGAATATTGTCTGGGATTTATTGGATCTGGTAACTCTGGGGACAGCGTCTGATATGGTACCCATTATTGATGAGAATCGTATCATCGTTCATCATGGATTATCCCTTATACCATCCACATCAAAAGCGGGTCTTCAAGCTTTATTACGGCTCGCTGGATTGGAAGATAAACTACCAACGGTAGGTCAATTGGTGTTTGGTGTAGCTCCCCGGATAAATGCTGCTGGTCGTTTGGGAGACGCCAATCGAAGTGTAGAATTATTAACCACCATGGATTCTAACCGTGCGAATGATCTTGCCAATGAGCTAGATGTTGAGAATAAAAGAAGGCAGGATATTCAACTGTCAGTTATTGATGAAGCCATCCGAAAGGTGAATGCAGAAGTGGACCTGGTTAATGATAGGGCCATCGTCTTAGCAGGATTGGGTTGGCATGCTGGCGTTGTGGGTATTGTCGCCTCCCGGATTAAAGAAGAATACAACCGCCCAAGTATTGTGATTTCTATGGATAAAGATGGGACTGGTAAAGGATCCGCCCGCAGCGTGCATGGATTAGATCTTTACGAAGCCCTCACTAAAGTAAATCAATGGCTAGAGGGATATGGTGGACATCCAATGGCGGCAGGTCTCACTGTAACCGCTGAAAATTATAATTCTTTCCGACAAGCATTTCTCGATGTGGCAAATTCGACACTAACAGACGAAGATCTCATTCCTTCACTTTATCTAGATGGTGATCTAGCACTAAAAGACATTGATCAACGTTTTTTAACATTTTTAGAAAAACTGGGTCCCTTTGGCCCAAGCAATATGCGACCAAAATTTGCCACTACGGGTGTAGAAATTGCAGGAAATCCCCGTGTTATTGGCAATGGCGATCATATTCGATTTAGGGCTCGTCAGGGTCGCACAACATTTAATGCCATCGGCTTTAATCAGTCCCATCAATACGAAACATTAATTAAGGGTTTGCCCGTGGACTTGGCTTATGTCGTTGAGCTGAATGTTTGGCAAGGGCATACCAATGTTCAACTTAATATTCGCGATATTGCTTTAAGCAAGGATCACAACATCAAGAGGTTAATATGAGATATTCACGTATTACAGGGGTGGGTTTTAAGGTCCCCGATCGTACAATCACCAACGATGATTTAGCAGGTTTGATGGATACCAGTGATGAATGGATCGTATCCCGTAGTGGTATAAAAGAACGTCATTGGGTTGAAGAAGGCGAGGGAACCTCTGATTTATCTGTGGAAGCGGCTAAACAGGCTATGGAAATGGCAGGGATTCAACCGGAGGATATTGATTTGGTTGTGGTGGGTTCACTTACCTCCGATTATTTTTTCCCCGGTGTTGGCGCACAGCTTCAGGATAAGCTGGGACTCAGAACGGTGGGGTCCTTTGATGTAAAAGCTGCTTGTTCTGCGTTTGTGTATTCTCTCAGTATTGGTGATCAGTTTATTAAGACGGGACAATATGATACGATACTGGTCGTGGGTGCAGAAGTACAATCAACTGCATTAAATGTGAGTAATGAAGGACGTGACATGGCCGTTTTATTTGGCGACGGAGCTGGAGCAGCCATTTTACAGCCCGCTGAAGATGAAAGCCGGGTTTTATCGACACATATGCATTCTGAAGGAAAATACTTGAAAGAACTTTGGTGTGAAGGTCCTGCATCTCTGTATCATCCTAGAATATCCCATGAACATATTGATGCGGGAATTCATTTGCCAAGCATGAATGGTCGTGAAGTATTTAAAAATGCCATTAAGAGGTTTCCAGAAGTCATTAACGAAGCGCTTGATGCAAATAATCTATCTCTTCGTGACGTAAAGTTGATTATTCCCCATCAGGCCAATTTACGTATTAGTCAAGCCGTGGCGAAAAAATTGGGTGTAAGTATGGACATGGTTTATAGCAATATTCATAAATATGGAAATACGACAGGTGCATCCATCCCTATTGCCATGACGGAAGCTTATAGAGAGGGAAGATTTAAAAAAGGTGATATAATAATTTTGGCCGCCTTCGGAGCTGGTTTCACTTGGGCATCAGCTGCTATCCGATGGTAATCTATTAACATGTGTTGAAATACATAAATCATTAAGTAAAACCTGTATTTGATCTATGAGGTCTTATTATATTAAAATAGAGTCGATTGCAATAAATCTTGAATTCAACTCTTATGTGCAACAAAAAGAATACAATGTAGAAAGACCACCAGTCGCACTCAGACGATTTACGTTTGTCCATTAAGTTGAACAAAAAAAGAAAATATTACGGATGCAATTATACAGCTGCTTGCTCTACTAAAGGATGGCATCTGATAATTTCGATTTTGGGAAAGGGAAAGGTTGGGAGGTAACTATACCATCCAATGCAGAAGAATATCTCACATTTCGTTATGGTAATTGGAAGGTTCCTGATAAAAATTATGATGCCGGGTTGAATGACGGCGCTATTTCTGAGTGAGGGTTTTAAACCCCTTAATTGATGGGTAATGATATATATAATTACCCTAAATTTTCATTCGACCTCAGGTAATGACTTGCCGATTAATCATATGGTTCGCTAAACTTAAAAAATTTGAATTTGAAAAAAAGGAATAGGAAAATATTGTGAAAACCGTATATGTAGGGATGTCTGCAGATATCTTTCATCATGGGCATTTAAATATTATTAATGAAGCAAAAAAACTTGGGAGAGTTGTCGTAGGATTACTCACTGATGAAGCGATAGCCAGTTATAAACGATTACCATTAATTCCTTATGAACGACGCAAACTTGTGGTTGAGAATATCAAAGGTGTTGATGAAGTTGTTCCGCAAGAGACATTGGATTATGTCCCAAATCTAATAAAGATAAAACCCGATATTGTTGTCCACGGGGATGACTGGAAAACAGGTGTACAGAACGAAACACGACAACGGGTTATAGATACTTTAGCTGAATGGGGTGGTGAACTTGTTGAACCAGTATATACTGAGGGCGTTTCTTCAACGCAATTGATCAATAACATTAAGGAAAAGGGAGTCACACCAAATACTAGATTAAAAAGCTTAAAAAGGCTTCTTTCTGCGAAACCTCAAATTCGTGTATTGGAAGCCCATAATGGTATTACAGGATTAATTGTAGAAACTGCAAATGTAAAAGTTAATGGAAAAACAAAACAATTTGATGCAATGTGGCTGAGTAGTCTTACTGTGTCTACCAGTAAAGGAAAACCGGACACTGAAGTTGTTGATTTTACAACCAGATTTCAAACGATTGAAGAGATACTTGAAGTAACAACTAAACCCATTATTGTTGATGGCGATACGGGCGGCGATACTGAGCATTTCCGATTCCGCGTTCGTACGTTAGAGCGACTTGGTGCATCTGCAGTAATTATTGAGGATAAGATCGGATCTAAACGAAACTCACTTTTCGGGACTGATGTTTTTCAAGAGCAGGATACGATTGATCACTTTTGCGATAAAATTCAAACAGGTAAACGTGGATTAATTACTGACGATTTTATGATTATTGCACGAATTGAAAGCCTGATACTTAAACAAGGAATGGCTGACGCCATAAAACGCGCAAAAGCATATATTGCAGCAGGTGCAGATGGGATTATGATTCATAGTAAAGAAAAAGACGGTCAGGAAATAATCGAGTTCTGCAATCTCTATAATGCGTTTGAGAAAAGAGTTCCATTGGTTGTTGTTCCCTCGACCTTCGATCATATGACCGAAAGTGAATTAGAAAAAATAGGTGTGAATATTGTGATATATGGAAATCATCAAATTCGCAGTGCCTATCCATCTATGGTGAAAACTGCAGAATCAATTTTGACACATGATCGCTGCAAAGAGGCTTCCGCAGAATATTGTATGTCAATAAAGAAAATCATCACCTTAATTCCAGAGGTGTAAAAATGGGTATTTCACCGGAACAATTTTTTGTAGAACTAAAAAATCAGGATATCAAATTTTTTACGGGTGTCCCAGATTCATTGTTGAAACAATTATGTTTATGTATTGATGACAATGTGGATTCAACACATCACATCATTGCTGCGAATGAAGGTAATGCCATGGGATTGGCAGTAGGTTATCATTTAGGGACTGGAAAGATTCCTTTAGTATATATGCAAAACTCCGGTATAGGAAATATGGTGAATCCGTTATTATCATTATGTGACCCAGAAGTTTATTCTATACCGATGCTTATCGTTATTGGATGGCGCGGAGAACCCGGTGTTAAAGATGAACCGCAGCATGTTAAGCAAGGCAAAGTACAGACTGCATTACTTAGATCATTGGATATTCCATTTGAAATAATAGATAACAAGGAAAAAAATTTTAAGATTAAAATAACAAGGGGAGTCGAAATTGCAAAAAAAGAGAATAGACCTTTTGCCCTGATTGTAAGGAAAGGAACATTCGACACCTTTAACAAAGCAATTTCATTGAAAAAGGATTCACCCTTTTTACGTGAGGAAGTGTTAATAAAACTATTAGGTCAATTTCCGGAAAATGCCATAATTGTCTCTACTACTGGGAAAACTTCTCGCGAAATATTTGAGATTCGCGAAAAAAATGGACAGACCCATAATAAAGATTTTTTGACAGTTGGTTCCATGGGACATTGTTCTTCCATTGCAATGGGAATAGCTCTTTCAAATCCAAAAAGGAAAGTAATTTGTATTGATGGTGATGGCGCATTGATTATGCATATGGGGAGCCTTGCAACAGCAGGGAAACTATCCCCCAAAAATTTTATACATATATTACTTAATAATAAAGTACATGAATCAGTTGGCGGTCAAAATACGGCCGGTGATATTATAGATTTTCAATTATTAGCAAAGGCTAACAATTATTCAAACATTTATTCTATAGAAAATAAATATGAAGTTGCGACAGTGATTACAAAAGCAATCGATGATTCTGGCCCTATATTTATTGAAATAAATGTAGATCCCGGGTCAAGAAATGATTTAGGTCGACCGACTATCAAACCAATTGATAATAAAAAAGCTTTCATGCGTTTCATACACCAAGAATATTAACATTCGTTGTGCATTTAAGTTTTTTTAATCCAGTTAAAATTGTACAATCATTTGATTGGATTATTTCAGTAAAAGAAGTTCTCAATGAATATAAACTTAGTAATCCACTCATCATTACCTCAATGGGATCTAAGAATCGTCTTGCACTAGACAAAATATTTGATCCTACTACTATTTTTTGCGACACAAATCCCAACCCAACATTCATTAGTTGTCAAAAGGCAATTTGTTTTGCTCAGAGTAAATCATTTGACAGCGTGATAGCACTTGGTGGTGGTTCTGTAATGGATACCGCCAAAGTGGTTATGGCATCACTTGGGACGGGTATTATACTGATTGAAGAACTGCTTGAATACAATAAACCTTTTACACATAGAGTTCCTGCTATATTTCTACCCACTACTCACGGTACCGCCAGCGAAGTCACAAAATGGGGGACGGTCTGGAATATGGTGGAGAAAAAGAAATATTCTATATCCCATGATGAATTATATCCGCATGTTGCCCTATTGGATGCTCAATTAACATTAAGCCTACCATTGGATATATCACTAACTACAGCTTTAGATGCACTTAGCCACAGCTTTGAAGCGATATGGAATATAAATGCAAATCCGACATCTACCGAATATGCTATAGAAGCGATATGTTCGATTCTGCGTAATATTGATCACTTAAAAAGTGATCCAAATAATCTTCAAATAAGGGCTAAATTATTACTTGCATCAAATATTGCGGGATTAGCTTTTTCAAACACAAAAACTGCAGCCGCACATTCAATAAGTTATCCGTTAACCATTCATTATAATATTCCCCATGGAATTGCTGCATCCATGTCAATAATTCCATTACTTAAAATCAATTCTATAGCAATTGAAACGGAACTCAAACTAATACAAGAAAAATTAGAACTGAAGGATTTTGATTCGCTCAAACAGAAGATTCAATCAATACCAGGTAAAACATTAAAGTATTCGCTTCAAAAATGGGGTATCCAAAAAGAAGAACTTCCGCAGCTTGTTAAGCAATCCTTTACGAAGGGAAGAATAGATAATAATATTGTACCGCTATCAGAAAATCAAGTTCATTCCATTTTCATATCAATGTTTTAGTATTAGGAAGTAGTAGTCTATTGGGTCAAGCGACCTTCCAGTTTACGCTCCAATCCTGGGGCACTTTCACTACCTATGATCATCCGGAAAAGATAACAGATAATTATTTTAAATTCAATCCTCAAACCGGGGAATCAGATTTTATCCCTGGTGATACAATTGCTGCCTATGAATCCCAGCAGCTTGGGGTTGGTATTCGTCGTGCACGACTACGTGGTAAAATGACGAAAGGAAAAGCGGCGGGCTTTGTCCAATTTGATGCTGCCACAGCAACGATGATGGATGCTCAGATTGACTATTCCGTATCAGATAATATGAAATTACGCCTAGGGCGACATGTTGGAGCAGGATCTCAGGCAGGTGGCCATACGTCACATACGGCAATTGATTTTGTGGAACGATCAATTGTAGGTCGCATGTGGGCTTCCGGCGTAGGGCGCTCGGATTATCGAACCTATGGTTTATCCTTGATTGGTAAAACCGGAATGTTTGATTACCAAATATTAGCAAATAATGGTTCAAACAAGATGAACCTAAAGCCATACGGAACTAAATCAAGCGGTTCTGGGACTGATACTGGTCTGATGCCACAACTTGATTTTATGGTATCCTCAAAGCTGAAATCAGGATTATGGCTTGGAATGCATTACGGTCTACCAAATGAAAATCGTATTAACATTTCTTCCGCAACGGGCTTTGTTTATTATACACCCAGTGATTATAAGGCAGGGAAAATCAGAGGTAAATTTGATTTCGCTCAGGTTAAGAAACAAGATTCAGGATATAAAGGACAGGCTATGGGGTTAGGATTAAAAGGGTTCTATCGCCTATCAGATCACCTTGAAGTTGGTGCTGGCTATGAGAATTGGGATCCAGATTCTGAAGTGGAAAAGGATGCTTTTGGCAATATTGTTGTTGGCGTAACATACTCATTGGACCCTGAGCACTGGAAAGATTCGCTATTCAAATTAGTAGCAACAATGAAAACATCAGAACAAGACAGCAAACCCTACGATCCTCTAATCATTCATATGGTTTGGCAAGTATACATGCATTAAATACTGCATTAGGGAGTATGATTATTTAACAATCGTTTGATGTGGATTTCGTAACTATTGCCCATCAAGCAAATAACATTTTTTGTCAAACGATAGCATAAATGGATATAAGTATGGATATTGGTGCAAACCATATCCATACTTATTGAAATATTATTTGTATATAGTGATCCAAGCCCAAAATGAAAACCTTGTAATAGGAAAAATTAAAATCAGTGAT
>JABMOV010000167.1 GCA_013203145.1 Fidelibacterota bacterium | reverse complement strand
TTAAGTATAGATTTGGGAATGATTGCGAGGCTGGTGCCCGCCGCGGTCTTCAAAACCGTTGAGACCAGTGATCCTGGTCTGCTGGGTTCGATTCCCAGGCGTTCCCGCTAAAAATGGATTTTCATACTTGGTAAAGACAAAAAGATGAAACCATTTTAATAGATTCATACGTTGTAATAATCTGAAGATAACTATTGCAGTGAGAATAATACACCGCTCATATTATAAATGAATCATTGATAAGTACGACCATCAAATATTTAGGGAAATATCCATTGGTTTATTAATGATTCTTTACTGATTACTTATTGCTGTAATATTATGATATAGTTCTAAGACACGTTTCTTCACCTTTGATAATATGAGTGAAAGCATTTAATGAAAGCCTTTGTCGCAAGACAACCCATATTTGATACAAATCAAAAAGTATTTGCATACGAATTACTTTTCCGTGATGGAATAGAAAACGTATTTCGTCACTCAGACGAAAACATTGCATCATCTAAAGTATTGATGGACAGTTTTCATCTAATGGATATTGAAAAGCTAACTAATGGCAAAATAGCATTTATTAATGTGACCGATGATATCCTTGTAAAAGAATATATCAAGCTATTCCCAAAAGAACTTATTGCCGTTGAAATTCTTGAAACAGTTGTGCTTTCTGATGAGATTATTAATAATTGTCGGAGTTTAAATAACAATGGGTACACGCTTATTTTAGATGATTACGTATATAATGATGTATTTGACCCAATCATTGAATTCATAGACATTATTAAAGTTGATGTGCTTGCCACAACTAAAATTATCCAAGAACAAATAATCAATAAGTTTGCACCGAAAGGGATTTTGATGCTTGCTGAAAAGATAGAGACAAAAGAGGGCTATTTAGAGGCTATCAGCATGGGATATTCCTATTTTCAAGGGTATTTCTTCAGCAAACCTTCTGTTCATTCTAGTAAAGTTATCCCAGGGAGTAAAATTCATTATTTCAATCTTTTACAAGAAATTCAGCAGATTGATTTTGATTTTTCAAAGGTAGAAAATAGCAATTAACAAGATCAGAGTAATGGAAAATAAAAAACACATAGATAAATTTAGCGAGATTTTAGAAAACTCAATTGAAGGCATTTACCAGAGTTCACCTGAAGGAAAATTTATTACAGTAAATCCTGCAGTTGTAAAAATGTTCAGATATAATAGTGCTAGTGAGATGCTTGCCATTGAAAACACTGCTGACCTTTATTGGGATTCACACGAACGGCAGCGCCTGACAAATTTATTAGAAACTGACGGTGTTTTATTAAATAAAGAAATAAAATTGAAACGTTCTGACGGTGAACTGCTATGGGTATTAGTGAATAGCAGAGCCGTTAGAAATAATTCAGGAAAAGTATTGTATTATGAAGGTACTTCAATTGATATCACTGAAAGAAAAATTGTAGAATCAGCACAACTTCTGCAACAGCAAATCTCCAATATTTTAAATGAAATATTGCGTAACACTAATAAATATATTTCATTAGACGAATGTTTCTTAAATACGCTTAAAATTCTGGTTACAGCACCATTTTTATCCTTGTTAGAAAAAGGCGGCATCTTTTTAGTTGACCCGGTAGATGACGTTCTGGTTCTGAAGACACACTTAAATTTTCCTGTTGAACAGCAGCAATTGTGCTCTCGTGTATTATTTGATAACTGTCTGTGCGGTAAAGCAGCCAAAACTGGTCAGGTTCTGTACACACAGAAAATTGATGAACAACATGAAATTGCTTATAATGGGATAATACCACATGGACACTATATCATTCCCATTTTATCATCAAATGAAGTTCTAGGTGTAATTGTTGTCTATTTATCGGAAGAACATGAAGAAAACCTGGATGAAATCGAATTTATGAAATCGGTTGCAGATATTCTTTCAGGTGCAATCCGACGTGAACAAGCAGAGAAAATGATGCAAGAAAAACATGATCTGCTTATTGAGTCGCAAACCAATGCACATATCGGGAACTGGTCGCATGATTTAATTACAAATGAAATATATTGGTCTGATGAATCTTTTCGAATCATCGGAAGGGAACGGCAAGACCTAACTGTAGAAGTTGTGTATTCCTTTACACATCCAGATGATATGCATGTATTACATGATGTAGTAAAAGAGTCTACTGCAGGAAAAATTGGAATGGGTCATGAAATTCGAATTCTCCGACCAAACGGTGAAATCCGGTGGATTCATCACAGATGGTTTAGTATTTATGATAAAAACGGAAAAGAAATAAAACGACTCGGAACACATCAGGATATTACAGAACGCAAAAATGTAGAGCAGGAATTGCGTGAAAGCGAAGAAAAATTGCAATCTGTTATGAGAATTGCCCAGCAATTAGAATTGGCACGGACTCCTAATGAAATTGTAATTCCACTAAAAGAAGAAATTGAGAAGATATTAGGGTATAAATCATCGTGGATTTACCTGATAGAGGAAAATGCCGAATATGCTACTTTGTTCTCTAGCGCGGGTGAAAAGGATGCTGATTTGGTTGAACAGGTCTCAACAATAAAAATCGTCGGCGATCCATTTATGGAAGAAATTGTCAGAGCGGACCATACCGTTATTGTAGAAGACGCCCAAACAGACCCTCGTACAAATAAGGAAATAGTAGAGCGTTTAGGCAATCGGACCATCATAAATGTACCAATTATTTTTGAAAACCATCAATTAGGATGTATAGGCACGGGCACTTTTGGAGATGAAGGAGTTATGGTTCCATCCGAGTCCGAGTTGAATTACCTAGAGACGGTAGCGCGTCATATAGCTGTTGTGATTGATCGAATAAAATTTATTACTGAGAATAAAGAATCAGCGGAAAAAATTAGACAATTGGCATATTTTAACGAAAATATTGTTTCTTCTGCACCAGTAGGCATAGTCACTGTGAATACCGAAGGGAATGTTACTAGCGCAAATGAAGCCTTTTTAAAGATGATGAGAAGTCCAGGTCTTGAAGAAACACTTAAGCTTGGTATGAATACGAAATCAGTTTTAAATGCCGGGATAACTGAAGCTTTTAATAATGCGTTAGCTAACGGTGATCCTTTTGAATTGAAAAATCTGCATTATATTTCGCATTGGGGGAAAGAGCTTATTGTAACCTTAAAAGGAGTTCCGCAGAAAACGATAGATGGGGAAATCACAGGGTTAATCCTTGTCATCGACGATGTGACGGAGCGAATAAAATCTCGCCAAAAAATTGAAAAAGCTTTAGAGATCGCAGAGCAGGCGAATCGTGTAAAGACATTGTTTATGGCAAATATGTCTCATGAAATTCGTACGCCACTTAATTCTATCCTTGGCTTTTATGATGTTATTAAGGAACGATATTGGGATAAAACTGATGAAGAGGAGCAGTTATTTTTTGATTCGATTCAGATTAGTGGTCAACGTCTTCTGCGAACCATCCACGAAGTTTTAGATATTTCACAGATGGAAGCTGGCATATACAAAATGAAATTGGAAAAACTCGATCTAAAAAACATGATTCTAGAAATTGTGCAAGAATACCAACCAATGGCCAGAGACAAATCTCTAAAATTGAACTTTAATGCAGACCTTAATTCAGCCCTTATCCGTGCTGATGAATATGGGGTATCGCAAGCAATTTATAGTCTAATAGATAATGCTATAAAATATACACAACAGGGAAAAATCGACATTAATTTGGAACAAAATACGGATAATTATATCCTCATAATAAAGGACACAGGTATTGGAATCTCTAATGAATATTTGTCGAGCTTATTTGAACCATTTTCACAGGAAAGCGAAGGGTATACAAAGAAATATCAGGGAATTGGCCTTGGATTATCACTAACTAAACGCCATCTTGATTTGAATAAAATTGATATTGATGTTAATAGTATCAAGGGAGTTGGGACTACGTTCACCCTTTGTTTTGAAAAATTAAAAATGTTATAGATAGTATTCGAGTCGACAATGAAAAATCATGATGCTAAAACTAAACGTCAGTTAATTGATGAATTAAACCGTTCGGTTGATC
>JABMOV010000166.1 GCA_013203145.1 Fidelibacterota bacterium | reverse complement strand
ATTCCTACCGTTGAACATATAATGCCAAAGATGACCTCACACTCACATCATGGCGATGAATTGTCTATAATCTCTCAACTATCTGCAATATTATTGATAGCCGTGGTTGGATTTTCATATTACTATAAACCAAAACAATTGAACCTTGAGGAAAATATGTCACAAGATTTTTCTGAATTAAATGTTACAGGAATGACATGTAGTCATTGCGAAGCAAATGTAAAAAGGGCTGCTAGCGAAGGTAAAGGCGTGGAGTCTGTTAATATTGACCTGCAAAGTGGACAAGTATTACTTAAAGGTAAAGCAATTGATACGGACGGCGTTATTGCTTCAATCAATAGCCTAGGATATAAAGCAAATTTGGTCAAATAATAAACAGTTTTGAGACGAGCCTAAATTAGGCGCTTTTACGATTAATCTTATGGGGTAATCGCTTCCCTGTAACCACATCTCTGGTAATTGTAATGTTTTTTATATTTTTCATATCTGGAATTGCATACTGAATATCCAACATTACATTTTCCAATACTGATCGTAGTGCTCTGGCACCTGATTTTCGTTTCATTGTCCTCAGGATGATTTCATCTAATCCGTCATCCCTAAACTCTAAGTTAACGCCATCCATCTTAAATAATTTTTTATACTGTTTTACAATGGCATTTTTCGGTTCTGTTAAAATTTTATGATAAGTATCATAATCTAAATGATCCAGAGTTGTTACAACCGGTAACCGACCAACAAGTTCAGGTATCAAACCAAAATGAACGAGATCATCAGGTTCAACAAATTGCAATATCTTATCTTCAGTTACAGTTTTAAATCCATTATCCTTTTGACCAAATCCCATGGGCTTTGTGTCACGACGTTTTTCTATGAGTTCTGTCAGTCCATCAAATAGACCGCCACAAATAAATAAAATATTTTTGGTGTTGATTGCGATTAATGGTTGCTCAGGATGTTTTCGCCCACCTTGTGGTGGTACATTGGCATGTGTACCCTCAAGGATTTTTAAAAGAGCCTGTTGGACACCTTCGCCAGAGACATCCCTGGTAATAGAGGAATTTTCTCCTTTTCTACCAATTTTATCTATTTCATCAATAAAGATAATTCCATGCTCAGCCTCGGATACATTATAATTGGCAGCCTGCAGTAAACGCACGAGTACATTTTCAACATCTTCACCTACATATCCCGCTTCTGTTAATGTCGTGGCATCTGCTATTGCAAATGGAACAGATAGAATCCGCGCCAGAGTTTGGGCGATGAGAGTTTTTCCTGTTCCGGTTGGACCGATCATGAGAATATTGCTTTTTTCGATTTCCACATCATCCCGATCGTCAGAATAATTATGAATCATCCGCTTGAAATGATTGTAAACAGCAACGGACATAATTCGTTTTGCACGATCCTGACCTATGATATATTGATCAAGAAATGTTTTTATTTCAGAAGGTTTTTGAAGAACAAATTGCTTCTCTTCAGCATATTGGAAATCCGGTTTTGATAAATGTCGCGGTAAATCAGACATTGCGTTTACTTAATACTGTATCAATAATTCCATATTCTAGAGCTTCACTGGAACTCATGAAATAATTCCGATCCGTATCACGTTCAATTCGTTTAGCTGTTTGCCCTGTACTTTTTGCTAATATTTTATTCAATTTTACTCGCAGTTTTAATATTTCATCGGCTTGAATTTTGATATCGCTGGCTTGTCCTTCAGCGCCGCCTAATGGCTGATGTATCATCATTCGCGAATTGGGTAATGCGGATCGTTTTCCTTTTGCTCCACCCGCTAAAAGCAAAGCCGCCATACTGGATGCTTGTCCAATACAAATTGTTGCCACATCCGGTTTGATATAATTCATGGTATCGAAGATAGCCAATCCTGATGTGACATATCCACCGGGAGAATTAATGTATAAATGAATATCTCTTTCTTCATTATCCGATTCCAGAAACAACATCTGAGCTATGACAAGAGATGCCACATTATCATCAATTGGAGTACCTAAGAAAATGATCCGTTCACGTAATAAACGCGAATAAATATCAAACGCTCGTTCAGATCGTCCACTCTGTTCTACCACCATGGGAATAAGTTGAGAAATTTCGTGATCCATCATTGGATTATCCTTCCTGGTTTTCCTTTTCACGGAGAGTCTTCGTGTTCACCTTAACTTGCTTGATTTTTGCAAATTCTTTCAAATAATCCAGAATTTTTTTCTCTAACAGGTCATCATCTACTTTATTCCGATTACTGGGTTTTTTATAATATTTCTCAATTTCCTTAGAATATTGCGGGGATTTTTCAATCAAACGCGTCACTTCTTCTTGTACTTCTTCTTTCGTGATTTCAATATTTTGTTCACGGATGATCGCTTTCCGAACTAAGTACCATTTCATATTACGTATAGCGACTGTTTGGTACGTTTCGCGGACTTTTGCGTCATCTAGTGCTGCACCCGGATTCGATTTTTTCACGTCTTCAATTAAATGTTCTAAATAGGATTCTACCATAGATGGCGGATATTCCATATCTGTCATATCAATCAGTGCGTCAGAAAGTTGACGATCAAAAGCTTCTTCAGATCGGCGCTCATATTCAAGATCAATAGACTCTTTAATCTTTTCACGCCAGGCATCAACTGATTCAATGGCAGGATCAACCATCTTAACAAAGTCTTCATCAACGACCGGTAATTCATGATCTTCAACTCGAACAACATTTAACTGGTATCTAATCTCACCATCATTCTCACCAGGGACATTGATCTGAATTTCATCTTTCGGTTTTAAACCAGTGAGAGATTTTTGAAGTTCATTGGTGAAAATTCCTTCTCCAACTTTGATATATCGATCTTCCATCTTATTCCCAATAATGGGATTTCCAGATTCATCAATTTCCTGCAGATTACACACGATAAAGTGACCTTCTTTAGAGCCATCATCAACTGTACGTATATTCATGTATCGTGCACGGATATCATCAATCGTTATTTCCATATCTTTCGCATCAGAAATAAATTTTGTTTGCTGAACCTTTAAACTATTTTTCTTCAACGTTGGGAGCACTACTTCAGGCTCAATTTCAAAAGTGGCTTTAAAAGTAAAATCAGTTTCATAATGAAAATTAAGATCCGAGACTTCTCCCTGATTGACAGGAGTTAATTCTTTTTCCTGAAGAGCTTGAACATAGATTTTGTTAAATGATTCTTCAACAAAATCCATTTCAATATTCGGTAAATAATTCTGCATGAGAACTTTTCTGGGTGCCTTCCCTGGACGGAACCCTGGAAGTTTGACTTTTTTCGCAAAATGTTTTATTGATTTTTCAAAATCATCTTGCAAGTCCGTCCAGGGAATTACGACTTCTAATTCCCGTTTATAACTATTTATTTCATTTACCTTGATGTCCACAATCAGTCCTCAATATTATTAAAATAGGTGCCGAATTTACATGAACTAAAGTGGATTAAATAATGAGATTATTCGTATAAATAAAAAACTCAGTGAGCTAATTAGCGAATAATTAATGGCACAATGTTGAACATTGGCAAAAGATAGTTAACAAAACAAATACATTGGACATACACCGAATCGCAACTAACTTTACGACCGTTTCTCAACATTGGATGTTGATTTACGCGTAACTAGAAATTAATTAGAGAGAATACTATGAATCTATATGTAGGAAACTTATCCTATGATTTATCAGAAGACGATTTAAAAAATGCATTTGGTGAGCACGGTGAAGTCACAAGCGCAAAAATTATTTCAGATCGTATGACAGGTCGTTCCAAAGGATTTGGTTTTGTTGAAATGACAAACGATGAAGAAGGCCGTTCCGCTTTGGAAGCTTTAAATGACGTTGAATTAAAAGGTAGAAGCCTTAAAGTCAGTGAAGCTCGTCCAAGAGAAGAACGTCCACAACAACGTCGCGATAGGTATTAATGCAATTTCGGCTCACAGAGTTTCTCTGTGGGCCGTTTTTATTTTATAAGTAAAACTCCCTCGTACACAACCCACATTCCCAGTAATTGTATCACATGGTATAAATCATTGTGATTAAAATGTCTGTGAATATTCCAACCTGACATTTGTATACCCGCTGCTACAAAACTGATTCCTAATCCTATTGCTACTTGTCCGGCTCCGACTTCCTCCTGAATCCAACCAATTGTCATAGCAATAAATATCAAAGCTAAAGTGGGAAAGTAATAGTATATAACAATTCTAAAACGCATCTGTTTGAATGCGAAGAAAATGTATACAAAAAAAGATAATCCAATTATAATTTGAAGTAAACAAGATTCGGATTCAAAAAACCAACCTACAGAAGCGAATAACATTGTTACAGTGGTTACTCCAATTCCAAAATAGGTAAGTCTATTTAGTGTAATTGAAGCTGATTTATTCCAGTGAGGTCCCCAACCATGTCGAATTGCCCCAAAAAGAGCTGAGAGTGCCATTCCAAAAAATGCTATTCCCCAAAGATATTGAAATGAAAAAAATGAATACTGCAGTAAATCAAATCCAATATAAATGCCAAGTAATGTAATCAATCCATCTGTAATTACAGTTGCTGGTTCATAAACTTTTTGCAAAGATTTCTACCATCCCATTATCAGATTTAATAACGTGATCAAATCCATGGCTGTCACATTTTGATCTTCATTTATATCGGCTACTCGCTCAGAACAGATTCCTGGCTCTTCAAATCCAAGTACAATATCGGCGACAGATAGTAGATCATGAACATCAATGTTTCCATCATTATTGACATCACCTAGAATCCAATCTTCACAAGGATCAACCCATTCTATCATTGCAGGAACTTTCATTGTAATACAATGGATTGCACCATTTGCGGTAATAATTTGATTACAATCATATCCAATGATTTCATACTCTGGCACTATAGATTCATACTGTGCCAACACCGCAGCATCAGTTTGAAATCCGTATACAGGTACATAGATTTTTTTATTAACAATAAGTGAATTAATGTACGTATAGGAAACTCCGCCAACATTATCTGGCATAAGCATGCGGATTACATTAAAGGGTCTGCCTTCTCCATTGGTTTCATTTGCGATCTGATCAGCAACTTGATCACAGATTTCAGCATTTCCTGTTGCACCAGTCCCGGGTGCGTATTCACCAACAATTACAGTGGTATCATTAATTACTTTAACAAACATATCAATATGACCTGTTCCATCATTATTAAGATGGTCGGTAATAATAACTTTATGAACCCCAAAATATTCATCAAAATATGTCTCTAATTGATCCACTGTTAAATTTGGGTCAAAGCCCTGAGATGCATCAAAGATAACATTTGAAAGTAATACTGCTCCTTTACCATCCAGGAGCATATTGCCACCGGCTTCCACTAATCCAAGACCATAATAATCAAGATTCCATAGATTGGCTAAATCCTCTGGGAAGGCATCATCCTGAGGTCGTGGACGATTATAATCTAAATCAATCACTGCACGTGTTCCATCCGGTTGATAAATCCACCATGGTCCATAATCCCGAATCCAAACAGAATTCAGATTATCATAAATAAATTCAACCCGATCCATGTTCACACCGTATGAATTCAATTCATTTGTAACCGTTGTTTCTTCAGAAGAACCATTTACAACCACCCAGGCTGTGTCAGATTCTGCAGTTTCTTTTATCATTTGCTTCAGTAAAGTGTAATACTGTTCCCAGGCAAAAATAACTCCGGCTACGGAATCGAATTCTGCTGGAGCAAATACAATACTATCAGGTGGATCAGTGATTGTTCTATTAACACCGATGAGGTGTAAATTCAATTTTTCATCATCAGTTAAACCGTGGGGCAAATCAGATTGGCTGAATAATGGTACAATTAGGAGGACTAGTAGGACATGTTTCATTTCAATAATTATTCGTCTTGCTGTTAATGGTAAAAACTACCCTATCTCAAAAGGAATCTCCACATTTTTTCTTGTGAGAAAAACTGCTGGCTTTACGCCATGTGCAGGGCATCACATTGAACTAGGTTCTGTTGTCCAACTCACATGATTTCACACTTTTGATTATTAGTTTTCGTCGTTCTTTATAGAAATCATTGTAAAGACAGATGGGAAATAAGTTATGATATTTAGAAAGATAGTGCAGTTCCTCCTTATTGTCCTTACAATAGTATCACCAGTGTTTCCGCAAGTAAACACCTCCTATGTTGAAGACAAAGATCTGACCGTATTAGTGCCAGATTCCCCGGTTTTAGTACAAAACTATCCCAATCCGTTTAATGCCCAAACAATGATTCAATTTTACCTTCCACAATCAGGTCATGTATCATTGATTATTTATAACCTTAAAGGCCAAGAAGTGCTTTCAGTAATTAATGAAAATATTTCAAAAGGTTACCACGAAACCAGAATTGATATGAGTCAATACGCTTCGGGGATATATATTTATAAAATGAAAACTTCTAATACAATATTAAATCGAAAATTCGTTTATGTGAAATGAAGGAAAAAGCCCTGATATAAATGATATCAGGGCTTTTTTAAATCAATTAGAATTCGATTGTAAATCCACCTACTGGAAATACTTTATATTGATATATGTCGGATTGTGTTCCATCTGCATTCCATTGAATATCCCAAATATTGTCCCGATTGAAACAATTTTGTAAATCAAAGTAGGAAATAACATTAAATTTTTCATAATTGGAATGCCATAATATTATTATATCGAATCGGTGATACGCAATGAGTCTTTCTGTATTATATTCAGCTGTGGGATCTTCATACCACCGTTGAACATTGTGATTATATGACAGTGGCGTATAAGGTTTGCCTCCAACATATCGATATCGAAAGGATAATTCTAGCTCATCTGAACCCCAACCCAGAGCTTTCGCAATAAATCTAACCAATCCATTTCTCTTTGAGATTGGAATGATATTTGTCCCTTTCAGCGGTATTCTGTAACCACCCACAATGGATGCCACATGCTGAAAATCAAATGTTTGAGGATAATACTTTTCATCATCTGAACGAACATCCTGATTAAATGCTCGATACCATGAATATGAAAATGTGCCAAAAAAATCTTTTGCCATCTTCTTTTGTAAGAATAATTCAACTCCATAGGATTTTGCGTGTCCTTCATTAACCAGTTTAAAACTTCGATCACTGGAGTCAGGAGTTGTCTCGGTAAAGTTAACCGGGATATCACTGTATGTCTTCCAATACGCTTCAAATGTGCCTCGCGTATCTTTGCTAAAGAAATGCTCCAAACCCATAACGAATTGGTCATTGTATTTACTTCGAAGATTGTCGTTGTCAGAATCAAACGCCAATTCAATCAGATTAGGGGTTTGAAAATGTCGACCATAGGCAAGATTCAAAAATGAGACAGGAGACAATGAATATTGCACTCCCAATCGTGGTGAAATCCAGCTGAAATCGGTGTATTTAAAATATCCTGCACGTATTCCCAGGTTTACCCGAATTGAAGGATTCAGTTCATATTTTACCTGAACAAAACCACCTATTCTTGGATTTGATGAATTTGTATTCGACCTCGCAGAATCATAAGGCTGTCCAACTATTCCCATTTTTTGAAATTGAACTTCATTCCAAGTTCCATCTGGATTTTCTGATAAATAATGCCATATTCCGGAGTCATCCTCATAAATAGAATCTGGATCTGCATTATTGATGATAGGAAAAGCTTGGCTATCCCAAATAGATACTGGTAAACTATCAATAAATGTAGTTTGTGAACCAGAAAAATTATAACCATAGCTTCAAACCGTATCTGTTGAAACCCAGGAATCATTATTCACGCCTAACTGTTTCCAATCAAAACCTCCACTGATTTCCATTGTATGATTGGGTTTCCACAGAAAATCGCCCTTAGCTTGTACATCCCATTCTAAAAAATCTTGGTCGGCGTAAAACTCCTTTTGTCCATCGTTATTAATTCGATATACATCATAGAGAAACTTGGCATGAGTTCCACCAACTGTCAAGTTTGTTAAACCGTGTTTTCCCCACAGTTTTTTATAGGTCATCCCATATGCCGATTGAGTGCCTTTAACATCAACATTCTCTGCACCACGACTCCACGCACTATTTTCCCCTTCAAGTTTAATAGCATCGTTACCATATACCATATTAAACATGAGCTTATCTGTCGGAGCAAGATCATATACCAGCTTGGATTGAAAACTCCAGTAACGTGGTATTGCAGCTAATCCTGTGTTTGCAATAATTAAATCCAAATAACTTTTTCTATATGAGGTCATGTATGACCCTTGACCATCCCTGATAGGTCCTTCAACATTGATACCAATTCCTGCCATACTCATGTCTATATCCTGAGAATGAAGCGTGCGGTTACCTTCCCGCAACGATATATCCATGACACTGGAAGCCTTGTCACCATATTTTGCAGGGAATGCACCTGCCATAAAATCAACCCGATCAATAAACAGGGTATTAATCATATTGATAGGTCCTCCGCCTGAACCAGGTACTCCAAAATGATTTGAATTAGATATTTCAATATTATCCATAAGAAATAGGTTTTCCCCTGGTGATCCCCCGCGCACAACTATTTCGTTTTGCTGATCTGATGCTGAAACAACAGCAGGTAAAGCCTGCATCATACGCTGAATATCAATTGCTCCTGCAGGATCTCTTCGTATTTCATTCAGATCGACTGTTCTGCTCGAAACAAGTGCATCTTTCTCTTTTTCGAAATATTCACGAGTAACCGTAACACCTTCAAGTTCAACAGCCTGTTGCTCGAGCTCCGCCCGAATTATTGCGGGACGGTTTGAGACAATGCGAATATTTAGCTTAACGAGGGGCTTATATCCAATGGCGCTAAATCGAACATGGTAAAATCCATTAGGGATATCCTGAACCGTAAAATTTCCATCCAAATCTGATGCTGCGCCTAATACGGTTCCTTCGACAATGATATTCACTCCTGATAAAGGTTGCTGCGTTGCTAGATCAGTAATGGATCCGGTTACACTTCCTGTCTCACCAATTAATAATGACATGGAAAGTGATACAATAAGCAATATTTTTTCAATCATGATAATTCTCCAAATTGCAATAATGATTCTATTCTTTTCACATATTCTTGAAAAGCATTTCTTCCTTTTTCTGTAATCGAATAAGTAGAAACTGGTTTTCGTTTTATAAATTCTTTTTTCACAGTAATCAATGATGCTTCTTCCAATTTTCGCAATTGAACACTCAGATTACCATCGGTTGCACCTGTTTTTTTCCGGATAAAAACAAAAGAGGCTTCTTCACAACTCGCCAATAATGCGATTATCGACAATCGTATACGAGAATGAATGAGATCATCAATTTGTTGATAATCGAAATCAGTCATTCTTTGGTCCTTTTACAAGTAAAATTAATCCTGGAATGAATTGAAGTAAAAACATGAGTAAAGCCATTAAGAGAAGGTTTTTATCACCAGGTGTATAAAAAAGGATGATTGCTCCAATCCACCATCCATAGCCTAACCGTTTTACCCAGGGAAGCTTAATTAATTCGCCAGTCACTAAATATCCTATAGCCAATAACCCAGCAATAAATCCAGATGCTCCTTCACCATTTACAACCCCACTGGAAACACCGACAGTTCCAAATAACACAATTGTCAATAATATAGACATCCATAAGGTACTCCCGATTCGGTTTGCCTGTTGAATTGCATGATTATCTCTACACCATTTTCTACCATGAATAAATTCAAACAAAAATCCACCACTAAAACCAATAAGCCAATACCAGTATTCTGGAATGAAGTAATGAATTGCAACATTTACGTATGTAAGCAATAATTCTGTAATGACAATGCCACCCCAAACAACCAAATTAATTCCATAATTATAAAAGTTTTGGCGGGATTCTTCCATGATCCGTTTTATGATTGATAAATCTTCTTTGATTCGTGTCTGATCCATTTATTCCTCAAAAGTTATACTTTATTTTATAAAGTACTTTACATATTAGTCAATAAAAAACCCCGGCATGGTGTCGGGGTTAACATTTCAGACTATTGTTTTAGTCGATAAACAACACCTTCAATCATCTTCAGAAATTTATCAACCTGACTGGACATATGAAACAAAAGCTCCATATCTTCAAAAATATCATTTGGGTAGTATTCTTCATCATAATCCTTTAAAAAGTTTGCCTCTAGCTTGACAGTGAGATCACGGATAACCTGCTGTGGTAATCCTTTGCTCCTTAAGAAATTAATTTGAAGATTAATTTTTCCATCTGATGTTAAATGGAATATCGGCAATACTCCAAAATCCGAAATGGTTCGGAAGGTTAGAGTTCCGTGTTCGTTCCCTCTTCCCCAAGTAATTTCATCGGCATATTTTTCGGAGAAAATAATGATACGTTCTCCAATTTTAGCTACTTCGCGACTACTAGAATTACGTAAATCTACAATGAATGTGTCTTTATCCCATTTGGCCATGAATTATCCCCTAACGAGAGTAATTGTTGTTAAACCTGTCTAAATCCCAGCTTGAATTTAAAAAATAATAAATTGGTGGTGGTATTTAAAATTTACTATTTGTACAATAGAGGATGTATCAAGTCAAATCATCGAAAGATACATCCCCTAAGCATTCCTAATTACAAATTTATTATACTCGAAATATCAATTGTAAACCTTGCACGTTCAATCAACCAATCAGATTTTGTCACTTTTTTGCCATTACTTGTCACTATTTTGCCATTAACTTCCCAAATTTGGTAGACTTCCCAACTTTGATAGAATGGCAAATAAATTCCAAAACTATCTGAGCCGAGAACAATACCAGCATCGGTATATTGATTGTTTTCATCACCCGCAATATCACCAAATATTTTGACATTAATAAAAGGAATATCCTGTGTAAGGTTTACTCCCCAGACAAATTCTTGTGATGATGGACCATCGTATCGTCCTTTTAGACCTGGACCTTCTTGTAAGAATTGTTCATCATACAGATTATAAACTGTCTGTTCGCTAGTACGATTAAATACAAATCCATTACTGAAATCTGGATCAACACCGCCCGCCAAAAATGTTTCATAATGTTTTGGAACATCGTCAGCAGATAAAAATCCACCAATCCAAAGCCTCAATTGTGAATATTCTTTTTTGGACCATCGATATTTCAAATTGTTGATCAGATTCCATTTGGCAAATGATGCTCCTTGCAAAGCCACCTGTATATTTGCTGTGGTTGCATAACTAAGCCAGGTACTGGGTTTATTTGAAAACACAGCGTTTACTTTTCCGGTTGTGTAAGTCCGTGCATCATAAATCAAGTTATCCAAACCTTCCGCATTCAACGATTTGTTATTAATGATTGCTTTATAAGTCCATTTTGCTCTTGAGTGAATGGAAGGAGATTTTTCCATAGTAGTCTCCAATTTCCAACCAGCAGCACTGGAATAATCATCATAGCTGCCTTTTACCGTTATTTTTTGGAAACCAAATAGTTGATAAAAAGTGCGTTGAGCTGTTAAACCACCGATCAGTCTAGAATTATTGAAATCCCACATTGGTTTTATACCGAATCCGTATCGATATCCCGGGATATATCCCGAATAAATCATTAAACCAGGGGACCATCCGTTATATTGGTTCCAACTGGTCACCCAAGGGATCCAATATAGATTCCGTTTCTTGTAATCCGGCTGGTCAAAGACAAAACCTATCTCTAAAGGTTTACTTGTGGAATTATTTGATCTATATATGTCAGGCATATGATCTTCAGGATCAATAATAGTTCGATGTGTTTCAGGTGGTAAAGGTAATGGCATGCTTTGATTTTTTATCGGAATCCAACGTCGATCAATTTCTGCTCCTGAATTATCATAAAATGCGACTTCCACAGGTACAACCATTGTTCCTTTACTTTCTAGATAAAGGGATTCGCCTTCTTCACGGAATCCATAATCGATTACGTTCGTACTTCCGATTGCGTTCATCCAGAACCAACCCAAATCTTCATCAACGTGGCGTCCAAATGCCTCCTCGAGATCTTTTTGTTCAGGATGTTTAAACTTCCAGGATTGATAATAATCCTGCATTGTTTCTTCCATCAATTGTTCACCCAGATAATGTTTCAGAAATCGAAACATTATTGCCGTTTTTCCGTAGACGATAGATCCGTAATTGGAGGAGGCATAGTCCTCAGAATGCAGATTTATTTCCTGATCATTCCCAGGATTTGCCTGCATAATATATCCCATATATCCCATGATCCATCGCATCTGCAAATTTTTAGCAATACCAATTTTGTTCTGGATGACATCTTGAATTATAAAATTAGTACCGCGGTCATCGTATTTCGTTTCCCAGTAAAGAATATTGGCGTATTCATTTATACCTTCATCAAGCCAAGGAGCACTTCTTTCATTACTGCCTAGGATTCCGTAAAACCAATTATGCCCAACTTCATGCATTATAACAAATTCCAAAAGATCTTTACTACCACCACTTGAAATGACGGTTATATTTGGATATTCCATCCCTCCTCCGGCAGACATATCACCATCAACGGCAGAAATATGCTTATAGGGATAATCTCCAAAAAATTTGCTATACCAGTACCCAGCATCATGAATATATTCAACTGAATTTTCCCATAATTCACCATTCTTTGGTAAATACATTGACCACAAAATGATTGAATTAGTGGAGTCTCCTAACACTAATTCGCCCTTCCTAACAATCCATTTCCA
The DNA here is from genome assembly GCA_013203145.1 of Fidelibacterota bacterium. GTDB lineage: Bacteria > Fidelibacterota > Marinisomatia > Marinisomatales > JABMOV01 > JABMOV01. The sequence continues at coordinate 47,626 of JABMOV010000166.1, read as the reverse complement.
ATCGGCGAACCAGGCGAAATCATGCACGTTTTCCTGATGAAAATGAACCGTTTTTAGATTTTCATCATCATGTTTGGCTTTATTCAATTCTTTGTATTTCTTTTTTCTGTCTTTTTTATCTAATTCATAGATGGCGTCACCTTCTTTCGCCAAGGAATCCAGCCAACTATATTCAGATTCTCCATCCACTAAATCACCTGTAGCCATTATCCGATAATCTGCAGGAAGTGTGATATACACATCAAACGTTCCAAATTCACTATAAAATTCTCCCATATCAAGGTACGGCATGGCATGCCAGCCATCTTTATCATATACTGCTGGTTTAGGATACCATTGTGTGATTTCATAATGTTGATCTGAATGCCCCAATCGTGAAAACACTTTTGGTAGTTTCACAAAAAATGGGGTTTCTATAGTTACTGATTCACCGGGCTTAAGCGTTTCGCTTAGTTCCACTTTTGCCACATCGATCCACTCTGGATGATAAGACCACGATAATTCCACGCCATTACTCGTGAAATTTAAACTGTCAATAAACCCGCGTTCTTTTTCCTTGGCAAATGCCATTCTGGAAGACCTTCGCATCAAAAATTGCTTTTCCAAAGCCGATGTATTATTTTTGTAGGCGTTGGGCCAGAGATGGAACCAGATGAAATCAAGATGATCTGCTGAATTGTTCGTATATATAATTGATTCGTTTGCACTTAATGTATGTGCCGAATCATCAAGTGTTACATGTATTTCATATGCTACATCTTGTTGAAAATAGTCAGTACCAAAAACAAAACTTAAAGCAAGAAGTATAACAATTCCGTAATGGCGCATTGGTTTTCCTTTCAAATATAATGATCAAGACAATCAGAGGCGTCAATGGTTGTCCTGAATGGAGAATAGAATTTACAAAAAAGTCCCATCACTCTAGAAAGAGCATTGGGACTTCAATGAGGTTTTGTCTTTAGATTAGAAGTTGTTTGCTACAAAATCCCAATTTACAAGCTTCCAATAAGCTGCAACATATGCTGGACGCGCATTGCGATAATCCACATAATAGGCATGTTCCCAGACATCACAAGTGAGTAAAGGTGTACCATCTTCTGTTAATGCTGATGCTGCATTACTGGTATTAATGATTTCAAGTCCATCATTGCCGTTTACCAACCAAGTCCAACCAGACCCAAAGTTTGTAACAGCAGATTTTGTAAACGCTTCCTTGAATTCGGCGAACGATCCAAATGCGCTAATTATGGCGTCTGCTAAAACTCCTGTTGGTTCACCACCACCATTTGGACTTAGGCAATTCCAATAAAATGAATGATTCCAGACTTGAGCTGCATTGTTGAAAGTACCAGCAGCAGAATTCTTTACAATCTCTTCCAAGGATTGGTCCTCAAATTCGGTCCCCTGAATTAAATTATTCAAATTTGTTACATAGGCATTGTGATGTTTACCATAATGGTATTCTAAAGTTTCTTTCGAAATATGTGGCTCTAGTGCGTCCATCTCATAGGGTAAATTTGGTAGTTTATGTTCCATTTTAATTCCTTCTTAATTTTTTTTGATTTTAACTTTTACGCAAAATAGTATTAGAAATTTATTATTTAATAATTGGACTCTTTTATCTCAAAGTATGATTGAGGATGTAAACAGGCTGGGCACATTTTTGGTGCCTTCTTACCTTCATGCAAATACCCACAATTACGACACTTCCAAACCAAAACACCCTCGCGCTCAAACACATGACCTTCATCAAGGTTTTTATAAAGTGTTGAAAACCGTTCTTCATGTGCCTTCTCAACTTTTGCTATAAGCCGAAATGCATTTGCAATTTCCTTAAATCCTTCCTCAGCAGCAACGTCAGCAAAATGAGGATATAATTCAGTCCACTCTTCATTCTCACCTTTTGCAGATGCTTCTAAATTCTCCAGTGTCGTTCCAATTTTACCGGCTGGATAGTTCGCAGTAATTTCAACATCGCCACCTTCCAAAAACTTAAAGAATCTTTTTGCATGTTCTTTTTCATTTAAAGCAGTTTCCGCAAAAATGGCTGATATTTGTTCAAGACCTTCCTTTTTTGCTTGTTTCGCAAAATAATCATATCGCATTCTGGCCTGTGATTCCCCAGCAAATGCTTTTAATAAATTCTTTTCGGTCTTTGAGCCTTTTATATTCATATTACCTTCTCATAAATGTAGAGATGACCGCAATGAAATTATTGCGGTCATCATATTTACTTTATTATGTTATAATTCCTCAGCGTGGTTACTTAAGTATGTTGCAACGCCTTCAGCGTTTTCTTTCATACCATCATCGCCTTCGGTCCATCCAGCGGGACAAACTTCGCCATTCTTTTGATTGAAAGATAATGCATCTATCATTCGCAACATTTCATCAACGTTACGTCCTAATGGCAAATCATTTATCACAGCATGTCGGACAATTCCTTCTTCATCAATGAGGAAGGATCCACGCAATGCTATTGTACCACCAACGGTTGTTTCATATTCGTCTTCATCCGTTTCGACGTACGCAGGTTCAACCCCCATTAATACATCATAATCACGAGCAATTGATTTGTCTATATCAGAAATAAGCGGGTATTTAATATTGCCAATACCACCTTTGTTTTCTGGAGTATTTTTCCAGGCCCAATGACTATACTTAGAATCAACAGAACATCCTAAAACTTGAACGCCGCGTTTTTCAAATTCTTCTATACGGTGACTGAATGCAATGATTTCTGTAGGACATACAAAGGTAAAATCAAGTGGATAGAAAAATAATACTACTTTTTTTCCCTTGTAATCCTCTAGACTAATATCTTTGAAAGAGTTGTCCGGCATTATAGCCGTAGCTTTAAAATCCGGAGCTGGTTTGGTTACTAACATGGTGTTCCCCTTATGTTTGTTTTGATATTTTCAATTTATCACACATAGAACATGATTCTCACGTGTATTTTGTTAATTATTTGTCGTTTCAACACAATCACAACAAATCCCTTCCAGGTTTAGTGAATAGTTGGAGATTGTATGATTTGTATTTTGGTTCAATTCATAAATAATATTCATAGAATGATGATCAATATCATAAATCGTGTCGCATTTCTTACATTTGAAATGATCATGCATCTCCATAAAACCATCATACCGAATTACAGGACCATCATTTAGCGCATTAATATTATTAGTATTTACCAATTGATTCAAATTTCTATAAACTGTTCCTAAACTTACATTAGGAATTACTTTACGCACTTCATCATAAACCCAATCTGCCGTTGGATGACATCTCGTTGATTGAACGATTTTTAATATTTCTTCTCGTTGATGGCTGTATCGCATAATTTTATTATATTTCCTGTTGAAAGTTACTATGAATTATGGGCATTGTCAATAATAGTAATGATTACTATTAACTTTTACTTTAACTGGACTCTATCTTTGTTTTACAATAAGATTGCCTTAGCATACACAACGAAACTCAATGAATTACGAAATACACATTAACGAATCCCACCAAATTATCAGCGCAACCGTAACGGGTGTTTGGAAACTTGAACATAGTGATAAATTGGCAAATGAAATGATTGCCGTGTCCAAATTGAATGGCTATACTAATGTTTTAATAGACCATCGCGATATTATGATTAATATTCCATATTTTGTTGCTTTTAAGCGACCTTCGCAGCTAAAAGTATTATTTGACGAAATCAAACCGCGAATCGCCTTCATACCGCCGAACGGAAGATATAAGCTTTATCATTTTTTCGAAACCGTTGCGAGAAACCGCGGAATCAATTTTAGAATTTTCAAGGATCAGGATACAGCCAACAATTGGTTAAAAACCAACGACCTTGATTAAATACAAATTCACGTAAAATAAAGCAATCATGAATTTTCATTCATGATTGCTCAAAAATAAACTAGTCTTGTGTTTTGCCTAAGTATGCCTTCAACGCATTATTCAGCTCTTCCATCGCATCCTTAGGTAAATTGTCAATATTGTTTTTAATATTATCTAAAGACATTTTTAAATCTTGATTCGATGATTTCACTTCGCCTAATTCACGGCGCAAACTTCCGGATACCATTAATAAAGTAGAGTTTGAGCTATCTACTAAAGTAGAAATGGATTCAATTTTCTTTTCTTGTTCCGTTAATAGTTTCTCTAGCTCACTAATCTTTGCTCTGTCTTCGGCAAGGACTTGATTTAGAACCTCATCAAGATTTTTTGTTAATTCGTCCAAAAGCTTTTCATTTTGATTGGCGTTTTGTGCCTCCACATATTCAACTGTTGCCAGATTAAATTTTGAAGCGGTTCCTTCTGTGGGTAAAAACGTCATTGTTGAACATGACATTATTAATAAACTTGAAAAAGATAACAGTTGGATTTTCATTTTTTGCTTTCTGTTTTTGCGTTTTGGATAATTATAAAATTATCAAATTTTTATAATTTGAGCGTGTGAAAATTGCCAATACTCCGAACCAGATTCAAATATAATTATACTTAATAGATTCAGAAGTTGGGTAAGTCACAATATCAATTTTTGCAACTTTTCAAACATTTATTACAACAATCAATTTTGCCTGTTTTATTATTTTACAATAAGAATAGGAAATGGTGCATCGGTCATGACCCGAATCTGTTTGCTACCAAAAAAGAACTTCTTTACTGGATTTTTTGTAGACGAGCCCATGACAACAATATGATCGTCTCCAGCCATTTTTTTAATCACTTCGTCAGCTTCACCCACTTTGAAATGTTGACGATGTTCAATCCCCGATCGGCGCATCATTGTGGCAGCACGATCTGAAGCATTTTTGTAAGATTCACCAAATTCCTCTTTCCGTGAAGCAGTCACTAAATCAACAGGGATGTCAAAAGCCTGGGCTACCCGTACTGCATATTTCACAGCCTTTGGTGTACTTTTGCTGTCATTCACCGGGACCAATAAACCATATCGCATAGCATAATCAAATTTATTCACAACGAAGATAGAACTGTCAATAAATTGCACAAGGTCATGCGCCATCCGTCGCTTTTGGCTTCCACCAATGATAGTCACATCGTATTTGTTTTGAGCAACCTCATCCCGAAGTTCATCGATGATATCACCAGAACGCAAAATTAATCTGACATCCTTGCACATAGTACCTTGCAACAGCAACTCACTACGCGACCCACTGCTTTGGATCAGCATATTTTTTTGAAATCCTGTTTCAATAATATTCGGTGTAATATATTCGCGAGCAGCAAGGAAATTAAAAGCCCACTCCAAAACGTCCACACCTGGTAGTTCCATTTCCCATCGCTCAAGATTTTCTTGAGCCAAACGAACAACATTTGACGAAAATGCACTGACTTTTGGCCCAACATAGCAGATAGTCACCGACGCTTTAAACGCTTTTGCTACACGCATTCCTATGCGAAGTGTAGGTTCGGAATATTCCTTACTTCCTATGGCGATTAAAAATTTCATACTTGGCTCCGATTTCTTTCAAATTTAATCATCAATTTTGATTACTTTAACAATGGCCAATAAATATTGGCATAAATAATAGTTACGACAATGGATACTATTCCCATTTTCCATCCAACTCTTAAAAAATCTCTTGAACGAACTAAACCACTTGAATACACGATTACGCAGGCAGGTGCTGCTACAGCAGTGAAATATCCAAAAGATGATGCAATGGCTGTAATGAGACCTGCATGTAATGTGTCACCAGGGAAATTCAATGTTATTGGACCGAGTATAGCGACAGTGGCAGTACCAGAAAGGATGTTAGCAAAAATGGTGGTTAAAAATACATTTAGGACATCAGAAACGCCTTGATTTTGCAACAACGATTCTCCAACGACACTGATAACTTGCAGAGATAACCAATCAGCAGCTCCAGTATTTTTAATCTGAACACCCAGACTAATGGCTGCTCCAAATAAAATAATAACTCCCCAGTTTACATGATTATTGAGGTCTTGCCACTTAACAAGCCCTGTAAATAAATATATCACCACTCCGGTCAAGGCGATAATGCCCAAACCGTGTTTTTGTGATAACGTCACCCACCCTAATAACACTAGTATAAAAATGAAAATTGCAAAATACTGGTTTCCTGTAACTTTTCCTGACTTCCCAACTTGTAGTTTCAATTTGCGTATACTTTTCCCCAATTTTAAATACTCGGGACGAAAGCTTGACTTGAGAATTAAACCAAGGATTGGAATTTGCAGAAATACCAACGGATAAACATAAACCATCCATCGCCAGTAGGATAAGGGTTCAATACCGTATTCTTTCATATAGATCATCATTATAACATTTCGACCGCCTCCGGATGGCGACCCAACCGAACCTATTAAACTACCATAGGCAACTGAAAATAATAGGATTCCTGCTAGTTGTGTAGTTTCTGCCTTTTCTGATGACATGTGCCGAATCAACGTTATTCCAATGGGAAGCATAATAGCGGCTACGGTATGCGCACCAATAAAAGAAGACATCACTGCTGAAATAATTGAAAATCCAATTGCAATATTTTGCGTTTTATTTCCTGTTAAAGCCACGATACCTAAAGCAATTCTGACATCCCATCCCTGCTTTATGATTGCAACAGCCAACATAAGTGATCCCATGATAAAAAATACAGCATCGTTCATAAACGCGTTTGATACAGTTTCTGCATCCGCAATACCAAAATAAACTTGAAGTATAATTATGACAAACGCGATACCCGGCAGTGGAATAGGCTCGGTAATAATCAATATTAATGTTATGACAGCAATAATGAGGGTTTTCCATGCATCAATATCTATGCTATCGGGCTTGGGTAAAACATACATTGCCACACCAACAATAACTGCGGCAATTGTACCAGTATTTCGGTTCAACCAGTACAATAAATTTCTTAGTAATTGGTATCTTAATTCCATTTTGCTACGTTTTTACACTCCTACTCATATTAAATACAAAAAGTGCCGTGCTTTTAATCCAAGAATATCTCATTGAAGAAACCTCCAATAAACATTCGCGTAAACTAAAATCAGACCTATCGATATTGTTCCCATTTTCCACCCGGCACGTAAAAAATCTTTTGATCGTAAAAGTCCACAAGAATACACAATTGTGCAAGCAGGTGCAGCAACGGCAGTAAAATAACCAAAGGCTGATACAATTGTTGCTACTAATCCAGTATGGATCGCATCGCCTGGTAAATTTAAAATAACGGGACCAAGTACCGCTACTGTCGCTGAGCTGGATAGAAGATTTGCCATGGTTGTTGTAAGAAGTATAATAATCGAATCCGTTACAATTGGGATATTTAACCATTCATCTCCCATTGAATTTAAAACGATGTTTGCCAACCAATGCGCTGCACCTGAATTTTTTATCTGTACACCCAACGATATGGCAGCCCCAAATAAAATGATGACGCCCCAATTGACATGCTTATTAATATCTTCCCATTTTACCAGATCGGTTACAATATACAATACAACACCAGTAATTGCGATAATGCCTAATCCGAATGTCTCTGATAGAAATACCCAACCAATAAATACAACCAGAAATAAGAAAGCGGCTAATTTTTGCTGATCTGTAATTTTTCCAGATCGCGCTACTTGAACTTTTAACCGGCGTACACCGGAATCCAATCGACTGAATTCTGGTTTAAATGTGGATCTCAATACCCACGCCAACAATGGAAGCTGTAGCAAAACCAGTGGATAAACATAAACCATCCATCGCCAGTATGACAATGGCTCTACTCCGTATTCTTTCCAATAAATCATCATGATAACATTCCTGCCACCACCGGAAGGCGTTCCAATGGACCCAATTAAGCATCCATAGGCAATGGAAAATAATATTAGCGCAGATAACTGGGTTGTTTGTTCCTTATCTTCAGAAGTAAAGCGAATAAGGGTCAAGCCAATTGGTAACATTATTGCTGCCACGGTATGTTCGCCAATGAAAGAGGATAGTATTGCAGCAATTGTTGAGAACCCAAAAGCAATTCGCGTGGTACTGCTCCCCGTTAAACGAATAATTCCTAAAGCAATTCTGGCATCCCAGCCCTGTTGAATAATTGCCACCGCCAGCATAAGCGATCCCATTATAAAAAATACGGCATCGTTCATAAATGCTTTTGAAACCGAATTTGCATCGGCAACACCAAAATAGACCTGCAAAATAATAATAATAAAGGCAATGCCTGGCAGGGGTATGGGTTCTGTAACTATCAATATAAGTGCAATCACGGCAATGATGATCGTTCGCCATCCCTCAATTGATAAGCCGGCAGGAGCTGGAATAAAATAAAATAATATTCCAAATATACTCGCTATAATCAGCCAAATGTTCCGGCTAACCCAATAAATTAGATTACTTGATAATTGGTTTCGAACTTCCATTTATAAGCAAAAATAAGCAATTCAGTCGTTGGGTTATAGTAGAATATTTACAGATAATCTTCTGTCGTGGGAGGTAAGACAACATGTTATCCCGGATCAATTCTTTCAATAATCAGATGAATCCCGTTGATATTACTATAACACATTTCCATAGAAATGTCAGTCAGAGTTAGAATTTGCATATCTAAAAAAAGAGCAAGTAATCTCTGCATGATGAATAGACGATCCATATTAACAATAACCTTGTTTGGCACTCTTTGGGGAGCAATTGAAGCGTCGCTTGGCACAATACTGCACATGTTCCGATTACCCTTTTCGGGCTCAATTTTGTCAGGTCTTGGACTCATCATCTTACTTTATGTCCGTAAGGAAATGAATATCCGTGGGTCTGCCATTCTCATGGGCTTGGTTGCAGGTACAATAAAAATGATCTCTTTCAGTACAGTCAAGTTTGGTCCATTTGCAGGGATTGTCATGGAAGGCGTAATTGTTGAAATCGTGATGATATTATTTGGACCAACAAAACTTGGTTTTTTCTTCTCAGGAATATTCACTGGAATATATCCAATCGTACAAAATATTTTTGTTAAGACTGTATTGTTTGGGATGAAGTTTGTCCCAGTCTTAATAGAATTAGCCGACGGAATATCAAAATCAGTGGGATTTGGGTTGGGTTGGTGGATCCTCATATTTTATTTGGTTGCACACATTTTATTTGGGTGCACTGCAGCATGGGCTGCATGGATAATTATTAAGCAAACTCAAGACCTTTTATCGTCTCAAAATTCTAATGCTTAGATCAAAACGTTTCTGGTCATCCCTGATTATTTTAGTTTGGCTATTATTAATACGCCGATTTCCATTTTTCAGTTTAGCTGGAATTATCCTTACGGGCGGTATTTCATATCCTAAAACTCTTGTTCCATTTAGACACTTCAAATTTTGGATTCCTATTATTGTTCTAATGTTAATGGTCCCATTATTTACCGGAACAAAGGATGCCATATTTTTAGGTGTATCCTACAGTACATCTCAATTTTTTCTTTCTTTAGGTATGGCCATACGTGGTATTGCGATATATGAGTTTTTCGCAGTCCTCACGTCAGAAATAAACAGTGAGAGATTTTCTAAAAGATTTAAAAAGTTGAACCTAACGCTTTTGGATCAGATGATAAGAATAGGCCGTGAAGTATTTCCACGTGTAAAAAATATTTACAATGCTCGATTTGCTGAAATACGAACGTCCAAACAGTTATTGAATCCGCGCTATATGCTAAAGAATTTTGCTGTAGTGTTAGCGGACATCACACGGTTGTCCAATGAATTATCTATCGATCATGATACTTCTATTTCGCCACAAAAAATGATATCAAAAGTAAACTCAGAAAATGCCTCCTCAATAGTCTTAGTAACTGGTGATGCTGGCGCTGGTAAAACACCATGGATTGAATCCTTGATCGAGGAATTGCAGAAAGAAAATATTCAAGTAGATGGTTTCATTTCGAAAAAAGAGTCCATTGATGACGAAAATTGGTTTCATCACCTTGTGCGAATATCAACTGGAGAATCAGTACCACTAAATTCAATGAAACCATCTGAATCAAGTCCGCAAACTGGAAAGTTTTTTTTCAATCAATCTGCTTTTGATTGGGCCGAAAACCAAACGAAAGATCTACGCAACTCAGAATGGATTATTCTAGACGAATTTGGACAATTGGAATTGAATAATGGTGGTCTATTTCCCGTACTATCTAACATTGTATCCCAAACAAAATGTCATTTGGTCCTATCGATCAGACCATCTATTGAAAATGAGGTTTCACTCTTTCTCTCTTCAAGTTTCCCAACATTTAGACACCACAAAATCATCGTAATTCCAGTATATACTAAATCTCCAATTATTGAATAATTAATGTATTACAGCGCATCCTTCTTATTACAATCTCAAGTTATAAATTTAGTTTTTATGTATTAACCTGCTTTTCTTTCATTGAATTTTTTAAATAAATATTAACATGTGTCAATTCATTACTTACGGATACAGTTATCCTGTCAAATGTTATAGTATTATATCAAAATTTGCGCCAAGATTTCTTGACTAGTGACTCATCAATTCTTTAAAGTTGGGTCTTGGTTTTATACATTAAACGTGGTTTTCCATATTTTAAAACCTCATAACTACAATAAGAATTTTAATATTACATGACGCAGATTTTTCCAAAATGGTCAAATAAAGTACCGCTTTTTTTAGCAGGTGGACTTGTCGTTGTTCTTGCAGGAATCGTCGGGTTTTTCTGGTATTTTGGCAGCCCTTATTATACTGACGTCGGGTATCGCCCAGAGCAGCCTATTCCATACAGTCACAAATTACATGCTGGCGATATGGGTATGGATTGCCGTTATTGTCATACTGGTGTTGAAGTCACGGCTACAGCTGGTGTGCCTCCAACCCAAACCTGTATGAATTGTCACAATATGGTCAAAACCGAAAGTGACTCTATTAAACCTATTATTCAATCTTGGAATACGGGTATTCCCATTGAATGGGTTCGTATTCATAAAACGCCTGATTTTGCCTATTTTGATCACAGCATCCATATTAATCGTAACATTGGATGCGAAAGTTGCCACGGCCGTATTGATCAAATGGAAACTGTCATGTTATCAAAACCGCTTAGTATGAAATGGTGTTTAGATTGCCATAGAGACCCAACCAGTCATATACGTCCAGATGGAAATGTAACTGCCATGGGATGGACTCCTGGCGAAGGTCAGTCGGATTGGGCAACCGAGTTTATATCCACAAATAAAATTAATCCACCCACTGATTGTTCAGGGTGTCATCGATGAGTAAAAAACAGTTGAATGGAAAACAATATTGGCGCAGTCTAAATCAACTGGCTGACACAGATGAATTCCGTTCTTTCGTTGAAAATGAATTTCCAGAAGGAACACTTGAATTGAGCGATGGATTATCGCGCCGCAAATTTTTGTCACTCATGGGAGCATCATTGGCTTTTGCTGGCTTAGCAGGATGCAGACGTCCAATTGAAAAAATTATTCCGTATGTGATTTCGCCAGAAGATATTGTTCCTGGTATTCCTCTTTATTATGCTTCTGCAATGCCCTTTGGATTAGAATCTATTGGAGTATTAGTTGAAAACCATGAAGGTCGTCCAACCAAACTTGAAGGAAATGAATCTCATCCTTCAAGTAATGGAAAAGCAAATGCATTCGTCCAAGCATCGATCTTGGATTTATACGATCCTGATCGCGCAAAAGAGGTCAGTAATGGTGGTGAATCTTCTGATTTTGAAGCATTTCTTTTAGCATGGCAGGATGTTCGCAATAAATTTGAGAATAGTGCTGGTGAAAACCTTGCTGTTATTTCCACTGAATACTCTTCCCCTACATTGGCTCGTCTGAAAAAAGAATTTTTAAAAGCGTATCCAAATGCAACATGGGTTGCATATGAACCTGTAAATGATGAAAATGTCCGTCGTGGTATCAAAATGGCCACCGGTACCTTGGCTAGACCATTATACAACCTGGATAAAGCCAATGTCATTTTAGCATTAGATTCAGATTTTCTTCAGACTGAAAGTGACGTTCTTCGAAACGCAGGTGATTTTGCCAAAGGACGTAAAGTCACTCATGAAAATGATCAGATGAATCGTCTTTATGTCGCTGAAAGCAATTATACAGTAACGGGAGCTATGGCAGATCATCGGTTTAAGATGCAGTCCAACCATATCGCTGCGTTTGCTGCTGCCGTAGCCATCGAATTAAATAAACAAGGGTTCAGTGTTCCTGGTATTGACGGTATTAAATCGGCTGGATTTTCCTTCAATAAATCCACAATAAAAGCACTTGTTAGAGATTTAATTACCAATAAAGGTAAAAGCCTGATACTTGCAGGGAGTCGTCAACCTGCACATGTCCATGCAATAGTTTCAGCTATGAATGAAGCATTGTCAAATATTGGCGAAACCGTTACTTATTATACGTTCCCTGATGCACAACCTTCTGACATTGCAGAGTTCAAATCACTATCAACCAAAATGGCAAACGGTTCTATAGATGGTCTTATCATTCTAGGTGGCAATCCAGTTTATAATGCACCTGCTGATTTTAATTTCGCCAATGCTTTATCAAAAGTTGAATTCTCTGTTCATTTGAGCTCAAAGGTCAATGAAACATCATTATTGTCTAGCTGGAAAATCCCTGAAAGCCACTTTTTGGAATCATGGAATGATGTTCGTATTGCTCAAGGACCTTCTTCAATTATACAACCTCAAATTGAACCATTATATGCATCTGTTAGCAATATTGAATTGGTTTCCGCCTTTACTACTGGTCAATCTGTAAAAGGATATGACTTGGTACAAGAAACTTGGAGTTACATTTTATCTCCTACAAAATTTGAAAAGAGCTGGCGCAAGGTTTTACATGATGGTGTCCATTTTCAATCGTCTGGTGAGATTTCACTGAAAACAAATAGTAAACTTTTAGTAAATGAACTCCAAAAACAATCTTTTGCTATGCGCACCGCATCAGCTGAAAATCTGGAAGTCGTATTCTCAACATCTGCTTCTGTCTATGATGGGCGATTCGCCAATAATGGCTGGTTGCAGGAATTGCCAGACCCAATAACAAAACTCACATGGGATAACGCTGCCTTAATGAGTCGTACGACTGCAAAAACATTAGGATTGCGTAACGAAGATTTAGTGACCCTCAAATTCGAAGGTCGCAATTTAAATATTCCTGTATGGATTGTCCCTGGAATGGCCGATTATTCAATCGGGTTAGAACTTGGTTATGGGCAATCTTCCATTGGACGAATCGGTGACGATACCGGTGTAGATACTTATAAACTACGCACCTCCTCACACCAGGGATTTGGCTTTGGCGCCATGATTGTTGGTACAGGATTAAAATACGAATTAGCCAGCACCCAAGATCACAATGGGATGGATGGTGACGCTACAGCTGAAAAAGGTGTGCAAGATCGTCTGCCTATCATTGTTCGTGAAGCCACAATGGATGAATACAAACACCATCCAGAATTCGCAAAAGAAGCGGTTGAGCATCCTCCACTAATATCCATGTGGGAGGAAAAAGATTATTCTGAAGGTCCCCAATGGGGAATGGCAATCGACCTGAATGTATGTACAGGTTGTATGGCTTGTACCATCGCGTGTCAAAGTGAAAATAATATACCAGTCGTGGGTAAAGACCAGGTGAAAATTGGTCGTGAAATGCATTGGATGCGGATGGATAGGTATTTCACAGGCGACATAGAAAATCCTAAATCAGTTGTTCAACCGGTAGCATGTCAACATTGCGAAATGGCACCATGTGAGCAAGTATGTCCTGTTGCTGCAACAACTCATACAGATGATGGCATCAATGGCATGACCTACAATCGCTGTGTCGGAACTCGTTATTGTGCTAATAACTGTCCTTATAAAGTTCGTCGATTCAATTTTTATCATTATACAAAAGATATTCCTGAAATTGTCCAAATGGCACAGAACCCAGACGTTACTGTTCGATTCCGTGGCGTCATGGAAAAATGTACATTCTGTTTGCAACGAGTCAACCAAGCAAAGATTACTTCAAAGAAAAATAATCAGATCCTCGTCGATGGTGATGTTGTTTCTGCATGTCAGCAGACCTGTCCAACAGATGCCATTGCATTTGGTGACATTACCGATCCAAATTCAAAAGTGTCGCAAATGAAGCAACAGAATCGTGACTACGCTTTGTTAGGAGAACTCAATACTAAACCGCGTATTACTTATCAGGCAAAACTTCGAAATCCCAACCCGGAATTGGAAAAAGGATAACATTTATAGGATATTCATGTGAGCGAAGCATTACATCCACAACAGTTTGATCCTGAAAAAGCCCCACTAATAACCGGTGGACAAACTTTTGGCTCCATCACTGAGAAAATCAGTTCTATTGTCGAAAAACGTGCGCCAAAAGAATGGTGGTTACTTTTCGCAATGGCTCTTTCTGGTTTATTCCTACTTTTAGGAACGCTGGGCTGGTTAATCTGGGAAGGTACCGGTATTTGGGGTTTGAATAATCCCGTTGGCTGGGGTTGGGCTATTGTAAACTTTGTCTTCTGGGTTGGAATTGGTCACGCAGGGACGTTGATTTCAGCGGTTTTATTCCTTTTCAGGCAAAAATGGCGCACATCCATTAATCGTTTTGCTGAAGCCATGACAATTTTTGCTGTCATTTGTGCTTTATTATTCCCGGGAATTCACGTTGGTAGAATTTGGTTATTGTACTATTTCTTCCCGGTTCCGAATCAAATGGGAATGTGGCCAAACTTCCGCAGTCCATTATTATGGGACTTTTTTGCTGTTGGGACTTACTTCACCGTTTCTTTATTATTCTGGTATACAGGATTAATTCCTGATCTTGCCACATTACGGGATCGCGCAAAAAAGAGAATACGCAAAATGACTTTTGGAGTTTTATCCCTTGGCTGGCGTGGTGGAAATCGTCAATGGCAACATTATGAATTAGCCTATCTGGTTTTAGCTGGTCTATCTACGCCTCTGGTATTGTCTGTTCATAGCGTTGTGAGTACTGACTTTGCGACTTCATTAGTGCCTGGCTGGCATACAACAATATTCCCGCCCTACTTTGTTGCAGGTGCAGTTTTTTCCGGTTTTGGTATGGTGATGACACTGGTTATTATTGCACGGAAATTTTATGGTTTGCACCATATTATAACAGCACAGCATCTGGATAAAATGGCAAAAATCATGCTTGTGACCAGTTCAATGGTTGGCTATGCCTATTCCATGGAATTCTTTATTGCCTGGTACAGTGGCAACGTTTATGAACAATTCGCTTTTATAAATCGTGGTTTTGGTAATTACGCCTGGGCTTATTGGATTATGATTTCATGTAATGTGATCCTGCCACAATTCTTCTGGTTTAAAAAAATTCGCTATAATACCAAGTTACTATTTATTGCTTCAATCCTCGTAAATGTGGGCATGTGGTTTGAACGTTTTGTTATCACAGTTTCATCCTTATCCAGAGACTTTTTACCATCTTCCTGGGCATATTATTCCCCAACAATTTTTGATATTCTAACCTTTGTGGGTTCCTTCGGATTATTCTTCACATTCTTCCTGTTATTCTTAAGGTTTTTACCCATGGTATCTATGACTGAAGTCAAAGGCATATTACCAGAAGCTAATCAACACCATGAAACACATTAGGCAAACATTATGATACATGGAATATTAGCAGAATTCAGAAATCCACTTGACTTGATGCATGCCGCAGAAAAAGTTCGGGATGCTGGTTATAATAAATTTGACTGTCATTCTCCATTTCCCGTCCATGGTATGGATCAGGCTATGGGTTTGAAAAGGTCAAAACTTGGTTTTGTCATTGCATTTTTTGCCATATTAGGTGGTCTCATTGGTTTTGCGTTACAATCATGGACACACTCAATTGCATATCCATTAACCATTAGTGGTAAACCACTTTTTGCATGGCAGGCATATATCATTATAATCTTTGCGCTATTTGTATTATTTGGAGCTATTTCAGCCGTATTAGGCATGCTGCATTTCAACCGATTACCTCGTTTTCATCATCCTGTTTTTTATTCTGAAAACTTTAAAAAAGCAACCGATGATGGTTTCTTTATCAGTATTGAATCTGAGGATTCAAAATTTTCAGATACTGAAACAAAATCATTCCTGGAATCCATTGGCGGAGATAATGTCGAATTGTTGGAAGGTGATGATGAATAAAATATTTAAAATCCTAATTGTCGCCGTTTTAGCTCTTTCTACATTTGGATGTTTCCAGGGTGCACCAAAGAAAAAACCACCCATTCATTTAATAAAGAATATGGACACGCAAGGTAAAGTCAAACCTTACCGTGCTAGCAATTTATTTGAGAATGGATCCGGTATGCGCATGCCTGTTGAAGGTACTGTCGCTCGTGGTTTACTTAAAGACGATGAAGCATACTATTTTGGGAAAACATCCACAGGTGATTTTGTCAAGAAAAGTCCGGTAACATTTACCACCGCTGTGTTAAACCGCGGTCAAGACAGATTCAATATTTTCTGTGTACCTTGCCATGGAGAATTAGGGGACGGTAAAGGCCCAATAACAAATTATAAATATCCAATACCTCCTACATCTTATCACGATGATCGCTTACGTAATGTCCCCGATGGGGAACTCTTTAATGTTGTGTCCAATGGTATTCGAAATATGCCATCGCACAAAGAACAGATTCCTGTCCCAGATCGTTGGGCAATCGTAGCGTATGTAAGAGCTTTGCAACGCAGTCAAAATGCCAAGCTAACTGACATCCCTGCTAATCAGCAACAAAATATTAAATAGTGAAATTTTATGAAGTTTGATTCCACTACATATCGCATTTCTAATCCCGAACCATTGGGACGGAAATTTCTTTATACAGGTCTTGTATTTTTGCTCCTATCCGCCTTTGGATGGGTTACAAATCATGAACAATTCTATTTCTCTTATTTGGTTTCATTTATGTTTTTTATTACTCTGGGTCTCGGGGGTTTGTTTGTAACTCTGATTCATTATCTTACCCATTCTGTGTGGACAATTGTTGTTAAACGCATTCCGGAAACTGCAATGCGAACCTTACCATGGATGGCAATATTCTTTATCCCTATTATATTCGGTATGCACGATTTATATCATTGGACTGACTATGATGCTGTTGCTCAAGATGCTATTTTATCAAAAAAAGTTGGATATCTAAATACACCATTTTTCCTGATTCGCGCTGCGGTGTACTTTGTGATTTGGTTCGGCCTGGGCTCTCTTATCCATAAATTCTCAATACAGCAGGATGAAGGCCATGAATCGGATATCTATCAACGTTTACGTCGTGTAGCTGCTCCGGGAATGTTTTTATTCGCGCTGTCATTGACATTTGCCTCATTTGATTGGCTGATGTCATTAGATCCACACTGGTACTCAACCATTTTTGGAGTCTATATATTTTCCGGAAGTTATTTAACCATCATTGCATTTATGACATTATTTACGATGTTTATTCAAAGACGTGGCATTCTTAAAAATGAAGTCACCATTGAACATTACCATGATTTTGGGAAATTACTTTTCGCATTCACAGTATTCTGGGCATATATAGCGGGATCCCAATATTTCTTAATTTGGTATGGAAACATACCTGAAGAAACCGTGTGGTTCCTTCATCGGTGGGAAGGTTCGTGGAAATCCATGAGTCTTTTCCTGATATTTGCTCATTTTGCAGTACCATTTTTGGTTTTAATCTTTCGCGCTTCAAAGCGAAATAAAACAGTTCTATTTGCGATGGCATCACTTATCCTTATTATGCAATTCATCGATTTGTATTGGATCGTCATGCCAACCTTACATCATCATGGTGTACACTTTTCTTGGATGGATATCACTACCTTTGTGGGAATCGGTGGTGTATTCCTTTTCTTATTCTGGAAGAATTTTACTGCAAATGCTATCGTTCCAGTAAAAGATGAAAAACTCCAGGATTCTATAAAGTTTCTTAATCCTTAACTGGAGAACCAATGACACAGGCAACGTCAAAAGGTTACGATACACATGAAATCAATATCCGTTATGTTGCGGGTATTGCTGTCGCATCTCTCCTTTTTCTAATCGTCACATTAACCGTTACATACGGTTATTACGTAAAAGAAGCTGAGTTAGCCATTCACAACATAGTTAATGCTCCTCAATCAGAGGTTTTGGTAGTGCAACAGCAAGCCAATGCAAAAACATTGAATTCTTATGCAGTAATTGATGGAAATGCAGGAATTTATCAAGTTCCCATAGCTCGTGCTATTGAACTGATTGCTACCGATACAGACGTTCGCAATTAATCTAATCACAGTGAATTTCTTTTTGATTAAGCCACATTGTTGCTTCAGGTTTGCTATGTTCGTTTTACTATTAGCCCCTCTCCTAGCCCAGCAAATAAAAGACAACGATCGACAACTTATAGGGATAGATGTTATTGAACATCTTGGCGATACAATACCCAGCAACCTTTCCTTTCTAGACGAAAATGGTAATTCTGTAAAATTGTCCTCTCTATTTATAACGGGTAAACCCACAATACTTACTCTGGCATATTATGAATGCCCTATGCTTTGTACTTTTGTTCTCAATGGCTTAGGAGAGGGATTAGGTAAAATTCCCTATAGCTCAGGAGAAGATTATAAACTAATAACTGTAAGTATTGATCCCAATGAAACGCCCCAGCATAGCACCACTAAAAAGGATGTCTACGAAAAAGAGTATAATAAGATATCTTGGTCCTTTTTAGTTGGTGATTCTATTGAAATTAAGTCCTTGTCAGAAGCACTCGGTTTTCAGTATTATTACGACCTTAATTTAGAGGAATATGCCCATCCTGCTGTTGTATTTATTCTGACACCAGATGGAGTGATCTCTAGATATTTATATGGTTTGCATTTTTGGCCCCAAGATTTAAAACTAAGTCTTTTAGAAGCTTCAAAGGGCCGAATTGGCAATACAATAGATAAACTTATCTTGTATTGCTTCCAATATGATCCTGATGCAGGATCGTATGTAGTGTTCGCAGCAAATGTAATGCGTCTCGGTGGTTTAGTTACTGTCGTGATTATGGGCATATTTTTTGGCATTCTGTGGACAAAAGAACGAAAAATGATGAAACGTATTTAACCATTAAAACAGGAAACGAATTCGATGGAAAATAAGGGGAATTTTTTCCTACCGGGTCAAGGTTCAACAGTCGCACCCGATGTTGATGCTTTATTTTTATTTATTGGTCTCGCGTCACTCATTATTTTTGCTATCGTTGTTTTCGGATTAATCTATTTTGGATTTAAATACCGAGCACGATCCAAAGAGGTTGTACTCACCCCGGACATCTCTCACAATACGACTCTGGAACTCATTTGGACGATCATCCCAACGATTCTTGTACTTATTGTTTTTGTGTGGGGATTTAAAACGTTTTTAACGCTCAACGTAGTCCCTAAAGACGCTATTGAAATAAAGGTCACTGGTAAAAAATGGTTTTGGACTTTTGATTACTCTGACGGCTATACTTCAGTGAATGAAATTGTTGTCCCTGTCAATACACCCATCAAGCTGCTCATGTCTTCTGAAGACGTTATTCATAGTTTTTATGTTCCAAATTTCCGTGTGAAAATGGATGTCGTACCTAATCGTTATAGTGTAACATGGTTCGAAGCAGTTGAACCAGGAGATTATAATCTCTTTTGTACTGAATATTGTGGAACGGGTCATTCAGAAATGATTGGCAATGTTAAAGTCCTGGCTAAAAATGATTTTGCTACCTGGCAATCCCAAGTTGGTAACGATGCCGATTCTGATATGCCACTAGAAGAGCTTGGTGAAAAAATATATAAAGAAAAAGCCTGTTTTACCTGCCACACATTGGATGGATCACGTTTGGTCGGACCTTCATTAAAAGGTACTTTTGGTAAAACAGAAAAACTCACGGATGGCACCGAAGTCCTTGTTGATGAAAACTACATACGCAGATCATTATTAGATCCAGGAGCCCAGATTGTTGAAAGCTATCCACCCGTTATGCCTACTTACCAGGGATTATTATCCGACCGAGATTTAGACGGTATCATCGCATATATCAAAACACTTAAGCAGTAAGAATTATTATGAATACATTTCCTGAAACACATTATTTAAACGCTCCTGAAAAAGGAATAAAGTCCTGGTTAACCACGCTGGATCATAAAAGAATCGGCGTGATGTACCTTTGGGCGGTAATTTTCTTTTTCTTATTTGGAGGTGCCTTAGCAATGATTATGCGCTCGGAATTATTCTTCCCGGGTGCAGATTTCATGACAGCCAATTTTTATAATAAACTTTTTACTCTTCATGGCGCGGTAATGGTATTTTTGTTTATCATTCCTGCAATTCCTGCAGGATTGGGGAATTTCTTTTTACCTATTATGATTGGCGCAAAAGATGTGGCATTCCCACGTTTAAACCTAGCAAGCTGGTATGTGTATTTGGCGGGGGCCCTCATTGCGGTTCTATCCATATTATTGGGAGGTTTTGATACGGGATGGACATTTTACACACCCTACAGTACTTCTACGGATTCTGCCGTAATATCCGTTGTTTTAGGTGCCTTTATCATGGGTTTCTCGTCAATATTGACAGGTATTAATTTCATTGTAACCATTCACAAACTGCGTGCCCCTGGCATCCACTGGTTTAGTATGCCTCTCTTTATATGGGGACTGTATGCCACTGCCATCATCCAGGTTGCAGCTACGCCTGTTTTGGCAATTACGCTCGTTCTGCTCATTCTTGAACGTACGTTGGGTATCGGAATTTTTGATCCGGCTATGGGCGGGGATCCCGTATTATACCAACATTTCTTCTGGTTCTATTCACACCCTGCTGTATACGTCATGATATTACCTGGGATGGGTATTATCAGTGAATTGATCACTTCTTTTTCACGAAAGAAGATATTCGGGTACAAAGCTGTGGCGTATTCCAGTTTAGGTATCGCTTTTATCAGTTTTCTGGTGTGGGGTCATCACATGTATACATCTACCCAATCGGTTCTGGCATCCACAATATTTTCGGTACTCACATTCCTGGTTGGTATTCCATCAGGAATCAAAATATTCAACTGGTTGGCAACCTTATATAAAGGTTCTATTCGTTTTACATCACCTATGTTGTATGCCTTTTCTTTTCTGATTTTATTCTCCATCGGAGGTCTTACTGGAATTTTTCTGGGGTCAATGGGAACAGATGTTCATCTTCATGACACCTATTTTATCGTGGCACATTTTCACTTTACCATGATGGGCGGAACAGTAATCGCCTTTCTTGGAGGACTGCATTACTGGTGGCCCAAAATGTTTGGACGGATGTTCAACGAAAAGCTGGCTCAAATTCTGGCTGTGTTAATATTTATTGGATTTATCCTAACCTTTGTTCCTCAATTCATTAATGGATTGCATGGAATGCCGCGACGGTATTTTATGTACGTTGAACAGTATACATTCAATAATCAGCTTTCGACTATCGGTGCATTCATATTAGGATTTTCACTCTTCACTGCGTTTGCCAATCTTTTCGTCGCGATATGGAAAGGAAAACCCGTAGGTGATAATCCATGGGGAGTGTTAGGATTAGAGTGGAAAACAACATCCCCACCCGACCCACATAATTTTTCTGTCACGCCAGAAATCACACATGGTCCATATGATTATGATAAAGTTTTGGCCAAACCAACCTTAGATCTATAGTTTGGAATTATTATGAGTAATGCAGAAACACATCCAACATATTTACAACATCATTTTGCTGATGCAGAACAGCAAATGGATGCTGCAAAAACTGGGATGTGGGTATTTTTACTCACAGAAATCCTGACTTTTGGTGGTTTATTTATAGCTTATGCTATTTATCGGGCGTGGAATCCTGAAATGTTTCATTTTGCTCATAAAGCGCTAAACGCATCCATGGGGGCACTAAATACAATTGTCTTAATTACCAGTTCCCTCACAATGGCATTATCCATCTGGTCCATGCAACATGATAAAAAGAAGCAAACATTCTGGTATCTTATGGCAACCGTATTATTAGCTGCTACATTTATGGTTGTGAAATATTTTGAATATAGTCACAAATTTCACTTAGGACAATTACCTGGGAAATATTATACCTATACCGGGATTGAAGGTGCAAATCCGCATATTTTCTTCAGTATTTACTTTATGATGACTGGTCTCCATGGGCTTCATGTTCTTATTGGAATAGGATTAATTATCTGGTTGATGGTCCGAACCAAAAAAGGTCATTTTTCCAGTAAATATTATACTCCGCTTGAAATTACCGGATTGTTCTGGCATCTGGTGGATATGATATGGATTTTCCTTTTTCCACTACTCTATTTAATAGGCTAGACTTATGAATAACACACATACCCATCATATTACACCTTTGTGGATATATCTGGTAGTGGCGTCGGCATTAATGGTTTTGACAATCATTACCGTAGCAGTATCCAATATCGATTTAGGTGGTTTTAATGTACTGGTTGCATTGGGTATTGCATCGATAAAAGCCTTACTCGTGGCTTTCTTTTTTATGCAATTGTGGTGGGATAAAAAAATCTATCTCGTCATTTTTTCTACCGCTATGCTTTTTCTCACTATTTTTTTAGTATTAACCATGTTTGATACTCAAACACGCGGATATATTAATCCTGAAATGGATGGTAGAATAAAACCTAACGCTCCAATGTATGATACAATGGAATCGACCTCTACTACTCATTAATCACGAAAACCATTATTAAATTCTTTATAGCCTTGGCGTAACTTCCGGGGCTTATTTTTTGATCACATTATGAAAACAAAACGATCAGTTGCTCCCTCATTATTATCAGCTCTTTTAGAACTGACAAAGCCACGTATTATGGTGATGGTTTTAGTTACGACAACATTTTCCTACTATTTGGCTAACAATGGTATTCGGTCTTATAGTGAATTGTTTATTCTTTTATTTGGTACAGCATTGGTCAAAGGTGGTGCCGGAACCCTAAATCACCTTTTTGAACGTGATACGGATGTTCTCATGGCCCGGACACAATATAGACCAATTCCTGCTGGTATTATATCAAAGCCCTTTGCCCTGATTCTCGGATTACTGCTTTCCGTTGCAGGTGTCATGGTTATAGATTTATATATCAATTCGTTAACCGCGATCATTGCACTTTTTACGGTTGCACTATACGTTCTCGTTTATACGCCATTAAAACGTATAACCTGGTTAAATACATCCATCGGAGCAATCCCTGGCGCACTTCCAGCGATGGGTGGTTGGACAGCCGCAACAAACCAACTAGATATGGGTGCCTGGATAATGTTCGGAATCCTATTTTTCTGGCAACATCCCCACTTTTATGCAATCGCCATCCTTTGCAAAGATGATTATGCCAAAGCCGGTTTAAAGATGTTACCTGTACTGGATGAAACTGGAAGTAGCACAAAACGCCAAATATTAATTCATACTTTACTTTTGATATTAGTTTCTATTATGCCCGTTTTCTGGGGCATCGCAGGGATTGTCTACTTAGTCGGTGCAATTCTACTGGGCTATGGTTATTTACATTCTGGAATTAAATTATCAAAATCGATGTCTTTAGAAAATGCAACGGGATTACTGAAAAGCTCTGTTATCTATCTTCCCCTTTTGTTAGTCCTCATTATTATTGATGCGCAATTGTTTATACGATGAGAAATACTTCCACATACTGGAAAATTATTAGTGGCGTACTTTCTGCTTTATTACTGCTCGTTGTAAGTTATCTTGTTTATGGTCCAAAAATTGGTGACCATTCAGTTGATGTTTCTTTGCTACCGCATCTGAATGTTACTCTTAACGGACTTTCTGGTCTGGCATTATTAGCTGGATATTTTTTCATTCAAAGAAAACAAGAACGTGCCCATCAGATTTCAATGCTATCTGCATTTACTCTTTCATCTGCTTTTTTAATTTCTTATGTGCTCTATCATTATTTTCAATCTGTACCTAAATCCTATTTAGGACAGTTTCCATGGTTGTACTATCCAATATTGATCATGCACATTTTATTGGCAGCAGCAATCGCACCCCTTATTTTAATAACGCTTTATCGAGGCTGGATTGACAATCGCCAGAAACACAAAAATATTGCTAAATGGACTTTCCCACTTTGGCTGGCAGTTTCAATTTCCGGTGTCATCATCTACTTCATGCTATACAGGTAAAACAATGTTTAAAAAAATACTTTTTCTTTCTCTCGCAGTTTCTTCATTGATATTTGGTCAACAATATATGGTGATTGGTGATGGTATGATCGGCGACGAACTCCTCACTTACGTGGTTGATAATTATAAAACCAGTACAACCCTTGGTTACGGACCTGCCCGAGATATTATGTACGGTGAAATTGATGTCCATGATGGTAATCAGCTTAGTGGAGTTTATAGTGGATTTACTATAGAACTTGATATGGTTACCGATCCCAGTGTTGATGCATATAATAAAGGTATCAATTGCGAACATACGTGGCCGCAAAGCCTGGGGGCTGGTTCAGAACCTCAGAGGAGTGATATGCACCATCTGTTTCCTACAAGAGTGGAAGCGAATTCTGCCCGTGGTAACGACCCGTTTTTAGATATTCCAGATGCGAATACTGTAACATGGTATCGTTTGGATCAAACTTCTTCATCAATCCCCACAGATTATATTGATGAGTGGAGTGAAGATACTCCTTCTGCTTTTGAAGTTCGTGAAGATCATAAAGGAAATACGGCTCGCGCCATGATTTATTTTTATGCAATGTATCAGGATGCCGCTGATGACGGTTTCTGGAGTCAACAAAATACCTCATTACTCGCCTGGCATTATCTTGATCCAGTGGATTCTGTCGAATATGAACGCACGTATGAAATTGCGGCTTATCAGCAGGACAATCCCAATCCATTTGTATTAGACTCATCTTTGGCAAGACGTATCTGGTGGCCAAACGCAAGTGATACATCCACAACTCACAATAGTTTTTCATCCTCTCTGCCTGACCAACTTGTATTATACAACGCGTTCCCAAACCCCTTCAACCCAACCACAACCATAAGCTACGAATTACCCCTAAAAAGCCATGTGTTGGTTACAATTTATGATTTATGTGGGAATGAAGTAAAAACACTGATTAATAAACAAGAATACTCCGGCGTTAAATCCACTGTTTGGGATGCAACAAATAATGCGGATCAACCTGTGAGTGCAGGAGTTTATTTATATCAAGTTCAGATTGGAAACTTTACACAAACGAAGAAAATGGTTTTACTGAAATAAGTTCGAATTAGTTAAAATTTTTCCACTATTTCATTAATACAATCCGTCTGGTTGATTGCCCCGTAGGGGTTTTCAATATCGCAAAATACATCCCAGATGCTAATCCATGATCGCTGAATTTTACATAGTTCATACCTGATCTATATTCTCCAATTATAGGACGTGCAACTTCACGGCCACGAATATCCACAAAACGAATTTCTGCGATACCACTAGTGTGCATATTGAATTTGAATTCAGTAGAATTGTTAAAAGGATTTGGTGCATTTGAAAACATAAGTGACGGTACAGTTATATCATCCGAAGCAATACTAATTACAGGTTCAACAGGTTCAAATGTCACCGCGAAAATTCCTTCGGTATTAGCAGGAATTATCAACAATCGCTCCTCTGCCAAAAATTGATTCCACTGCGTAGAATCATGAATTACTGATGCAATTTTCAAATGATCATCTGCAATGGCTAAAGGTGTCAGTTTAACTTGTCGGTCTTCCGAGTATTCGCCAAATCTGTAGTAAAGTGTTACCGGATTTTCATGAATAAATAAATTGGTATAAAGATAGATGTAGTAACCCGTTTCAATGGAATGGTATCCTGCTTTGTAAGATGATCCTTTATGTAATCCCCACGTCTCGTCTCCATAGCGTGTACGGTTTTCGTATACATCCCCATATTCGTGATCAACAAAATGAGTCATAAAAAACGATGTCGTTTCGTCTGCCATTTCAATAGCAATTGTATTATCAAAAGGTTCGGCTAATTCTAAACCGCCGACAATAGCCTGTTCCATCTGCCACCACGCTTTTGCAGTGTCAGGAATTCCCCACATCAACATTTCACCTGTCACACGATTATAATCTTTGTAGGGTCCGCCAAAATCGTGATCGTAACCATTATCCCAAACATCATATAATAGTGTCTCAGCGACTGGAATATAATCATCATTTGCCGTAAGCCGCCAAATTCGCCCCAAGCACCACGCCGTTTTCAAAACGTGCCCCATTATTGTCATGGTTTCATTGTTATCAATATTCCAATTTGAATCATATTTTTCCGCAAATCCGATTGCTTGATTTGGCATACTGCCCACCAGATAAGTTTGGATCTCATCTGCGAGTTCAACTAAGCGATCCAGATAAGAGTCATCTTCTGTCATGAGATATAAATAAAGTAAATGCGTGGTTATGGCATCAACGGTGGCATTAAAGCTTTTCCCCCAGGCGGATGTCCCCGAATGGTTCGCAACATCATAGTAACCTTCATACCCGGCACGATTATCCCAATACACATCCTCTATCCATTGATACCCATCCATAATAATATTCCACGTAGATGAATCCTGTGTTGCTTCATACAAGGCAATCGGACCTAACAATGCATAATGTTGATCAAAAGCAGATTTATCAGAATTGGGATAATTAGGATTTCCATTAGAGTTTAACTCTCCATACCAACCACCATAACTATAATCCCAGTTGTGATCGATCATCCACTGGTTACCTTCTTGAGCTAAATCCAGATATGTTGTATCCCCGGTGAGCATAAATGCGCGAGTTAAACCATACACATTTCGCGATTGACTCAACAAATGTTTATGAGTTCCCCAGGAAGTATTCACATTTCCGTATCGATCAATATTTGAATAGAATCCACCATTGGCGTCATCCCAGGCATTCATCCAAAATTGTGCACAGCTATCGACGTAAGGGATGGCCAACTCAGGAATAATTAAATATGAACTCGTTAATTGTGAAAAGGAGAAGGAAAATAACAAAGCAGGAATAATACAGATTCGTTTTATCATAGGACAATCATGATTGGTTTTAGATTACGACGAAATTTATACCCAATCTATTATCAATCACATATTAAACAGGTTTAAATATTTTTGAGATCTTTCAACGAAAATCATAAATCTCTACGCATCGAGTTTACTAATTCGTCTTAAGTGACGGTCACCTACAAAGGGTTCATGAAGCCACAAATCAATGACTCTAATTGCTTTTTCGATTGATAAAAAACGAGCACCCAATGACAATACGTTAGCATTATTGTGCTGACGAGATAGACGAACGATATCTTCTGGGCCGTCATAATAAACTGCCGCTCTCACCCCTTTGACACGATTTGCAGCCATCGCCTCGCCTTGACCCGATCCGCCAAAGATTATTCCAAAGGCATGATCCGAATTTCCCACAACATGAGCAGCCGGCAATATGAAATCGGGATAGTCATCATTGCTATCATATTCAAATGCACCAAAATCTTCTACGGTATATCCATTTCCCTGAAAATAGGATTTTACTTTTTCTTTTAGTTCAAATCCGGCATGATCAGTAGCTAAAACTATTTTGTACTTTTTGGGATCAGGTAGCATAAAACCTCCTTATAACAACGCCGCAATATGTGCGCGAATTTTATTTTCCACAGCTTCTGGAGTAAATCCAAAATATTCAGCCAAATCTTTTGCCGGGGCAGATGCTCCAAATCGATCTAATCCGATTTTCAATCCCGTTGGACCAACATATTTATCCCACCCTAATGTTACTCCTGCCTCCAAGGATACCTTTAAGCAACCCCGAGGTGGTATGAGCGATTGATTATATTTAGTCGATTGTTTTTCAAATAATTCCCAAGATGGCATACTAATCACTCGACAATTTTTGTCCGTCATTTCACGAGCGACATCCATGGCCAGCGAGACTTCTGATCCTGTGGCAATTAATACTATCCCCGGTGGACCATCGCAATCCTTGACACAATATGCGCCTTTGCGAACACCAACCTCAATTTGATCCATATCCATATCAAAGACAGGAAGATTTTGTCTCGTAAGCAGTAGAATTGAGGGTGCTTTTTTTGATTCAATCGCCAAGTTAAAACAGGCAACCGTTTCTTGGGCATCTGCTGGTCGAAATACATTTAAATTTGGGATTGTACGAAGAGACATAATTTGTTCTACCGGTTGATGGGTAGGACCATCTTCCCCAACATAAAATGAATCATGTGTGAATTCATGAATCACACGAATATTCTGTATCGCTCCTAATCGAATTGCCGGACGGCTATAGTCGGCGAAGACTAAAAATGTTCCTCCAAATGGGATGGCTCCACCATGAAGAGCCATGCCATTCATGATGGTTCCCATTGGAAATTCCCTTACGCCAAAAGACAAGTTTCTTCCGCCAGGATTATTGAAAGAGAAATCACCATAGGTTTTTGCAAAACCATCCGTACAATTTGACGGATCTAAATCAGCAGAACCTCCAATTAAATGGGGAAGCTGTTTTGCAAATAATTCTAATGTTGCTCCAAATGCTTTTCGTGTAGATATCGATTCAGTTTCGCTGAAGTCCGGATACTCCAACTCTCCAATAAAACCATCAATGACCAAATTCCAGTAGTGCTCAAAGTCCCCATCTGTAATCGCATTTCGTTGATTCTGCCACTCCGTAACAGTATTTCGCAAAATTGAAAATCGACCCTGAAAATATTCCTTACAAACTTCAGGTGCAAAAAATGGAGTTTTCTCCAAACCCAATTTATCCTTAGTGGCATCAATTTCTGATTGGGGAAGTGGCGAACCATGTGTCCCATGACTGCCTTCCATGGTTGCTGAACCCTTTGCCATAATTGTTTTACCAACAATTAAGGAAGGACTTTCTTCAGATTTTGCATTATTTAGGGCTGACCGTATGGCATCATGATCATGTCCATCGATCGTCTCTACATTCCATTTCATTCCACGAAAAACACTTTCAATATTTGTGGAATCTGATTTAGAGGTGCTTCCTGTAATCTGAATATCATTGGAATCATAAAACATGATCAATTTTGATAAACCCCAATGACCTGCCAGAGCAGCGGCGCCTAATGCGACCGGTTCTTGTAAATCACCATCGCCACATATAACATAGGTGAAATGATCCATCAATCCTTTGGCTGAATCTGATTTAGTTTCAACCTGATGGGCTAAAATGGCTTGAGCCACAGCCATCCCAACACCCATTCCAACACCTTGACCTAATGGTCCGGTAGTAGCTTCAACACCAGGTATTTCAACCTCTGGATGACCGGGTGTATTACTGTGAAGTTGCCGGAATTTCTTCAGGTCATCCATGGAAAGCCAACCCACATGATACAATAATGCATAGATGAGCATGGATTCGTGTCCAGCAGATAAAATAAACCGATCACGATTTACCCAATCAGGATTATCGGGATCAAAACTCAAGTACTCTTTAAATAAAATAGTAGCAAAATCGGATGAGGACATGGGTCCGCCCGTATGACCTGAATTGGCATTTCGTACGCCATCCATGATAAGACCCTTGATTACATTTACTATATATCCATCTTTTTCCTTTTGTGACCATGCTGAGAAGGAATCTAAATCTTTGTATGTCTTCATTTTATACTGCTTTAAACTGTTTAATAGTCTGCACCGGATCGAGAGTCCCAAATATGGCTGATCCTGCAACTAGAATATCCGCCCCGGCATCTAAAACTTCACGCGCATTATCTAATTTCACTCCGCCGTCAACCTGAATAAGCACGGATTCGTCACGACATTGTTCAACGAGCATTTGTCGAATAGCCTTTATCCGTTCAGACGATCCAGGAAGATATCCCTGCCCACCGAAACCAGGTTCAACGCTCATAACAAGGATGAGATCAACATCTCCAATAAATGGTTCTAATGTGGAAATGGGCGTTTTCGGCTTAATTGATAGGCCAACTTGTTTGCCCGTGGAACGAATAAGATCAATGACTTTCATGGGAGTGGTGGAAGCTTCAATATGAAAAGTAATTCCATCTGCTCCAGCTTTTGCAAAGGGCTCCACCAAATCTTCCGGATTTGTAACCATCATATGTACATCAATAAACAAATCGGTCACGGATCGTAATGATTTTACGACGGGAGGACCAATCGTTAGATTGGGGACAAAATGACCATCCATAACATCAACATGGATGTATTCAGCCTGACCTTGTTCACAATGCTGAATAGCTTGTCCAAGATTTGAAAAATCAGCAGATAAAATGGATGGGGCTATTTGTACTGTTTTACGCATGGGGAGGGTTGGAAATTACTTTTCAATGACGTCACGAAAAACACGTTTAAAATTTTCACCAAGAATCTTTTTTATATCCAGTTCTGAATATCCTCGTTCGAGGAGTTTTTGTGTAATAATGGGCAATTTTGTCACGTCTTCCAGTCCTTTTGGTAAAACCTCGACTCCATCAAAATCTGACCCGATACCCACGTGGTCAACACCAATTAACTTGGCAATATAATCTATATGATCAATGAGTAAATCCACTTCTGGTGCGATAGCTTGCATATCGACTTTCATGAGTTCCATGCTGCCGTACCAGTATTCATCAGAATCTTCACCAAATTCGTCTTTCATTTGATCCAATTCAGTTTTGTATTTTTTTTGAACTTCTGCTTCACGTTCAGTAAACATACTATCAAGGTACGCCGGATAGAAATTCACAAACGCCACTCCGTTTTTATCACGAATGGCTTTGAGCTGGTCATCCTTGAGATTTCGATAATGATTGCACATATTATAAACACAGGAATGTGATGCGATGATCGGCTTTGTACTTACTTCAAGAATATCCCAAAAAGTTTGTTCTCCGGAATGGGACACATCAACCATGATTCCCAGTTCATCACATTTTCGAATAACATCCCTACCGAAATCTGTGAGTCCCCTAAATGAAAGTGAATCATTATTCACTTCATCCTTGGCTGAAGTTGCCCATTCATTAGAATTATTCCA
The DNA here is from genome assembly GCA_013203145.1 of Fidelibacterota bacterium. GTDB lineage: Bacteria > Fidelibacterota > Marinisomatia > Marinisomatales > JABMOV01 > JABMOV01. The sequence goes on along the minus strand of JABMOV010000166.1, from coordinate 16,475 downwards.
CGTAATCCCTAAATACCGTACACCGCGTTTATAAAAATGTTCGAGTTTCTTCAAATCATTTTCGATGGGATGACCACCTTCCAAACCAATCATCGCAGATAATACGCCGTCCTCTTCATTCTGAATTATATCTGAATAATTTCTAACGATTCTCAATTTGTCTTTAGATTTTATTTCAAGGGCTTCCAGAGAATCAATCATTTCATTCCCCCGATCATAAGCGCCAACCGGGACAAAACGGTATGGATCTACCCAAATAATAAACACTTCCAAATCCACTCCGCCTTCATAAAACCGCGGAATATCTGCATGTCCTGAAGTAGTCAATTTGGAAACATCTTCTCCATTCATAGTTCGCAACAAAATATCGCAATGAGAATCAGCAACAAATGCATCATAGTGGAGTTTTTGTATCTGCGGACCGCATCCAATGAGTAAAGCTGACATTCCAATTCCTAATAGTTTCAAATATTTCATATTAATCCCACTCAAATCCTATCACTTTTCCCGTTACCGGATCTAATTCAATCGAATTATAGTCTTGAACTTCTTCAAGAAAATAATACCAAACTTTTACTTGACCCTCTTCATCCAGCCATGTTGAATCAGGATATCCAAAGGTGTAAATAATTTCTTTTTCTGACGGAGAATCTTTCAGGAAAAGATACACATCATACGGTGTCATTAATCCCTGAGTTAAGGCAGTATTATCACCTATAGTTTCTTCTAGTTTTGGAATAATTGGCTGTATTTCAGGTTTTGGTTCAGGTTTGGGTCCGCAAGTCCAAAACAGGATGAATACACAGATTATAATTTTTTTCATACAGTGAAAAATAGTAAACCTTTCAATAACGTAAAACTACATAGGATATTATTTTTGATTATTATTTAACTTTTTGCTGTGAAATGCGTCTAATGTGGAGAAACATAAAAATTCAAATTGAGAATACACATGATAAAGACAATTCACATTTTAGCAATGGAGGACTAATGAAAATCAAATCCCTGTTATTTATTTCCTTAATCTACGGAACATTTATTATTGCACAAGGAGGCCCTGGTGGACCTGGGGGACCAGGCGGTGGTCACCATGGAGGTTCCGGTCATCACGGAGATCACGGTCAATTTCCCGGCTTTTCCGATACATTAACTGTCTCTGGAACAGTTATTTTGACAGAAGATTCAACCCACTGCACAGTTGTCACTCGGTATCATCTGGATAGTGATAGCGATGGGTTATCTGACTATGATTTACGTTTTGGTCCAGAATGGTATACACCTGAAAGTGGTGCAACCAGGCCAGCCGCCGGAGATGTTATTGATATGGTTGGTGGATTGGTCGAAACACCAAATCGACAATTTCTGGTCGTATTTACATTAAATGGTGAGCAATGGCTCCCATTAGATGATGAGGGTAATTTCGTTGGGTACGGTGAAAATCCCGAAGGTGAACAAACAACGGTCACAGGATATATTATTCTTGAAGAAATCCCTGATCGTCCTCATCCTCGGGTTTTATTAGATGTGGAAAATGACGGTGAAGCTGACTATGGATTAAAATTACGGCATTGGATTCATCAAGATTCTACAGCATTCCTTCCTGAAAGTGGTAACTATGTTGAAGTCACAGGTTTCCTAATGGAATGTGATTTATCATTAAGTAGAATTGGTGTTGTATCCCTGACTTTACTTGAAGATACTGGAAATTCAGACGCTTTGGGTATTAAGGATGGTTTTGCTGAAAAATATCGTATTCAACATCATAGTTTTCCCAATCCATTTAATCCAACTACGCTTATAACATTCGAAATAATGGAATCGACACCAGTTAGCGTTACCATTTATGATTTAAATGGAAAATTGGTTAACCAACTCGTTAAAAAGAAAGTTGGTGTAGGTACTAACCAAGTGCAATGGGATGCTACAAATATCCAGGGACAAAAAGTAAGTACCGGTCTTTATATCTATACGATTCAACAAGGAAATGAGTTCGTTAACGGGAAGTTATCATATATTAAATAAATGGTGTAATCCCGACTTCTATAAAACCCCGCTTCGGCGGGGTTTTTTGTTTACAGTAGGTAAAATATTTCTTCATTGAACATTGACAAATATTAGAGATAGATTGTCAGAGTCTTTAATAAGATGGATTAGGTGACTAGTTAAAATATTAATAATGAGGATATTGTGTGATATATCGGTTAATATCCATGGTAAACCCAATTATTCGGTTTATTGAGACACTATATGTCAATGTATAAAAGCGAAAATAATTAAAATCCCTTATGCCCCTATTTCAAAAATCAGTACTCAATAAATACCTCAATAATCAGAATAAAAAAGTTGTAGAAGATGCCTATAATACGTTTACTCAGTATTTCCATAATCCTGAAATTCAACAAAATATCAAGGATGCAAAAGAGGAACAGTTTCAAGAGGGGTTTTTACGTGAATTGTTTGTAAATATTTTGGGATATACACTAAATCCAAATCCCAATTTTAATCTGACAACAGAATATACAAACGAAACTGGCGCAAAAAAAGCTGATGGCGCAATTTTACAGAATGATAAAGCTCTCGCTGTCATTGAATTAAAAGGGACTGATACCAAAGATTTAGATAAAATCAATAAGCAGGCATTTGATTATAAAAATAATCATACAGATTGCACCTATGTTATAACCTCCAATTTTGAAAAACTTCGTTTTTTCATTCATAATGCCGTAGAGCACATCGAATTCAATTTATTTATCCTTACCAAAGATGAATTTGAAATACTCTGGTTATGCTTACAGGTGGACAATCTACTTGGAGGGATACCGCAAAAAGTAAAAAAAGAAAGTATACTGGTAGAGGACAATATTACCAAACAACTTTATAAGGATTACTCAACGTTTAAAACAGAACTTTGGCAAAACATTGTAAAAAATAGTCCCGATCACGATAAACTTTTATTATTTAAGAAAACACAAAAATTGCTCGATAGATTTCTTTTCATCTTCTTTGCAGAGGATAGTGGATTATTGCCACCAAACTCCATTAGCCGAATGGTAAAACGTTTTGATTTACTGCAAGAAGAAGATGCCTATAAACCCTTATACGAAATTTTTAAACAGTACTTCGATTATATCAATATTGGAAGAATAGGGAAAACACGCCAAGATGATATATTTGCCTATAATGGTGGTTTGTTTCTTCCGGATGAAGTATTGGATGCTGACTTTCACAACGAGGGACTTAACAAGGGACTTAAGTCCCTTGTTAGAACGGGAACCCTTGTTGTAAAGACTCTTGTTGATGATAATGTACTAAAACCACATGTATTAAAAATGACTTCTTATGATTTTCAAAGCGAAGTAGATGTTAACATTCTGGGGCACATTTTCGAAAATTCATTAAATGAAATTGAAAATATAACAGCCCGATTAGAAGGTCAGGAGATTGAAAAGAGTAAAACCAAACGTAAAAAAGACGGCATTTTTTATACACCAAAATACATCACTAAATATATTGTAGATAATACAATAGGCAAACTTTGTGACGAAAAGAAAACTGAATTCGGAATAATAGATGAAGAGTATACAAAAGGGAGAAAAAACCGAAAAAAGAATACTATTAAAAAATTAGATACTACATTAAATGAGTATAGAAAGTGGTTACTCAATATTACAATTTGCGATCCTGCTTGCGGTAGCGGTGCTTTCCTCAACCAGGCTTTAGAATTTCTCATCAAGGAACATTCCTACATTGATGAACTCCATGCCCAACTATTGGGAATTAGTATTGTATTCCAGGATGTAAGTAATCATATCCTTGAACAAAACATTTATGGTGTTGATATAAATGAAGAAAGTGTAGATATTGCTAAACTTTCCCTTTGGTTGCGAACTGCACAACGTGGCAGAAAACTTACATCCTTGAGCAATAACATCAAATGTGGGAACTCTTTGATAGATGATCCTGAAGTTGCGGGAGAAAAAGCATTTAACTGGAAAAAAGAGTTCCCAGGGATATTCCTTGAAAAAAGCAAAACGGCTTTTCATGTAACGACCGCTACGCATGATTCTCGTACATCCCAGAGGATGGTTGATTATAAAGTGCGTGAAAAACGTGATGACGGGTTAAGACCAGATGCCGAACCTATTTGGTTAAATGCAGAAGATGAATTGCTGATAACAAAAGTTATCTCAGGAATTGTCAAAGAAGACAAGTTGAATGTTTTAGCGTACAATATTTGTGGGGACCATATACATCTACTGCTGGTGTGTGAAATAGACGAAGTCCCGAAAATAATGCAAAAAATAAAAGGAAAGACTTCCCGAGCGTATCATAAAATCAAAGATCAAGATAAAGAGTTTTCCGGCGACAAGGGGCTTAAGCCCCTTGCCCAAACACCTCTTATAGCAGAAAAAGATAAAAATGTTCACCTATGGACACAGAAATTTGGTTGCAAAGAGATTGGTTGCGAAGAACAATTAAGAAATGCTGTAGGCTATATCCAGACCAACCGGGACAAGCACAAGTTGCCGCCCGTAATCGACGACAAGGGAGTTAACTCCCTTGTCGCAGAAATAGATGGTATGTGTTGCGATTATGAATATGCTTTCCGTTCGGAATACAAAGGCGGTTTTGATGTGGTGATTGGAAATCCACCGTATTTGAATATGACCAAAAATAATACTAACATAATTTGGCTTGATTTCTATATAAATAAATATAAAAGTATTAAAAAAGCATACTCAAAAAATTTATACACGTTGTTTAATGAAAAATCATGCAACTTAATAAAATCAGACGGTATTGTATCATTCATTGTTCCTGAAGGATTTCTAAAAACTAGAAGTTATTCAGATTGTGTTGATGAGTTGCTTTTACACGGTAAAATAAATAAAGCTCTTTATTTTGAAGAATGGGTTTTTGAAGATGCTACAACTGGAAGTATGATTTTTGAATTTATAAAAAATAAATGCTCATCAATTCAATTTGAAGAGCTATATATGAATAAAAACAAAGTAATCCGAGAACAGCTAAACAATAGTAATTCTATCACTTTAAAATATGAGACACTAGATTTTCCAATATTGACAGATTTATGTAATTTATTTAAAGGTATGGTAGTTAAGAATCGTAGCAATTTTATTCAGAAAGAGAAAGTATACAATCCAAATATATTCCTACTTGGGAATTGCATAGATAAATATTTCATTAAGGATAAATACTATTGTGACTATAGCGAATTGACTATTGTAGGGGGAACAAAAAAAATTGAAAAACATTCTATTGCCCCTCGAATTTTAATTCGAAGAACTGGAGATTTTTTGTGTTGTGTAATGCTTCCTAAACCTGCTCTGACCAAAAGCACATTGTACTCATGTTCTAATAAAGATGATAGAGTTAGGTTGGACTATTTATTGGCATTGTTAAACTCAAAATTTCTAACATACATTGTCAGACAGAAAATGATTACAAATGAACAAGCTTTTCCTCAGATATTACTGACGGATATTAAGCAACTCAAGATTCCATTGGTAAGAAAGAAGGTACAATCAAATATTGGATTATATTCTTTCAATATTGCTTTATACATAGAAAATTATTCAAAAATGGTTGCACAATTTTCAAATCTCCTCCAATCCAAATTCGACCTAGAGAAACTCAGCAAAAAGCTCCAAAACTGGCATGAATTGGAATTTGGTGAATTTTTAAAGGAACTGGGAAAAGCCAGAAAAATTGTAGCAAAAACCACAACAAGGGACTTCAGTCCCTTGCCCTTAGCAGAACAATCCGAATGGATGCAATACTTCAACGCGCAAAAAGGCAAAGCCCAAGAACTCAAAAAACAAATTGACCAAACCGACAAAGAAATAGACAAAATGGTTTATGATCTCTATGGTTTAACAGATGAAGAAATTAGAATTGTTGAACAAGGATAATTGAAGTATGAATGTCGAAAACTGACCATCGATTAGTGAAACTCAATCACGTACTACTCCACCATTCCCCTGCTCAAAAGCTCAAGAGAATAGCAATTCCCCAATCTCCCAATATTCTCCTTATCCACTTACTTATTCTATTTCCTCTCGGCTATAAAAAGTGTAACTTGGATTTTTACGCGGAGAACGTTTAATGAGTGATAAAGCAAAATCAAAAGAATTTTTTTTGGATGAAGACTTCCTTACTGATACAGAAGCAAGATCCCTGAGGATTCAATCGGAGTATCTGGGTCCTAAACTTCGATTAGCAAAAAATAAAATTAGTGATACAATTGTTTTCTTTGGCTCAGCTCGAATTTTATCGCCAGAGGAATCTCAAGCAAATATTGATTCAGCACCAGCTGATATTTCACATGATGAAAAAGAAACTCTGGAGTTAGATTTAGAAAACAGCCGATATTACGATGCAGCAAGACAATTAGCAGATCGATTAACACGCTGGAGTAAAAAATTAAAAAACTCAGAACATCGCTATATCATAACCAGCGGTGGTGGTCCTGGAATCATGCAGGCTGCAAATCGTGGCGCTAGCGAAGCTAAAGGATTATCTATAGGAATGAATATTACCCTGCCCTTCGAACCATCAAGCAATCCTTACATAACAAATGATCTGGATATTCAATTTCATTACTTTTTTATGCGGAAATTTTGGATGGCGTATTTGGCAAAGGCTCTGGTGGCATTCCCCGGTGGATTTGGTACATTAGATGAGCTCATGGAAATATTAACGCTGATCCAGACAAAAAAGATTTCAAAACGAATACCTATTATTCTCTTTGGCGAAGATTTTTGGAACAATGTTGTAAACTGGGATTATTTGGTCAAAGCGCGAACTATAAGCGCTGAAGATCTAAAACTATTCAAAATAACGGATTCCATAGATATCGCTTTCGATTTTATTACAACAGAAATTGTGAAAAGAGATTTTAAAGGACCCAACTTTTAGAGGTATTATGAAAAAATCAATCTTCTTAGTATCCTTTTATGGATTCCTATTCTGTCAGACAGAACCGTTGATCGATATTATGCATGTTAATCCGCGGGTATATGTATTGCAAAACGCCACAGTTCATACTGAACCGGGACAAACATTATCAAATGCATCTATTGCCATCAGGGATGGTATTATTGAGGAAGTTGGTTCAAAAATCTCTATTCCAAAAGATGCCACAATCCTGAACATGAATGGTGCTGATGTCTACGCTGGATTCATAGATGGATGGTTTGAAGTCGAAACCAAAGACACTAAACGCTCTTCCCGTTCTCATTGGATTGATTTGGTTCACCCCGAATGGGTGGCTTCCGATTATTATTCTTTTGATGATAAAGTTGTTAAAGAACTTCATTCTCTTGGATTTACCCAAATTCATGCAGTACCTAATGACGGAATTTTCCGTGGACAATCCTCTATAATCAATTTAGACAATCATGCCTCAATTACGGCATCATCTGTAAGTCAGGTCATGGATTTTAAAACCAGAGGATGGGATTCAGATGAGTATCCCGGATCCTTACTAGGAACCATTGCTGTTATGCGGCAAACCCTATATGATGCTGAATGGTATGGAAAATCTCAATCTATTTACTCGGATAACCCTGATAAAAATGAATCTATAAAAGAAAATGTGGCTTTAGAAACACTCGCTATGGCGCGGATAAATAAGGTGCCCTTTTATATAAAGACTGGTCAAGAGACAGCCGCAACCCGGGCAATAGACGTTGCACAAGAGTTTGGTCTAGATCTCTGGCTTCTTGGTTCGGGATTTGAATATCGACGACTTTCAGAAATAGCAAAAGCTAATCCATTTATTGTTCTCCCACTTAATTTCCCCGGGAAACCTGACATTGCCAATCCATATCGCGCTATACAGTATACAACCGAGCAACTAAAACATTGGGATATGGCGCCAGATAATGCACAAAAATTGATCAATGCGGGAGTTCGTATTGCCTTTACATCCAACGGATTAAAAGATCGTAAACAATTTCGCAAAAATCTAGCGTCTGCTGTTCGTCGTGGTCTCAGTGAAGATGATGCTCTGGCGGCACTTACTACCAATCCTGCTAACCGATTTGGATTATCAAATACGCACGGAAAAATAAAATCTGGATACCATGCCAATTTTGTTGTTGTAGATGGAAACTATTTCGATGAATCAAATCCCGTTAGATCAATCTGGATTCGTGGTGATAAAATTGATGTTGAACCGGCGCCGGAAATCCTCCTCCTTGGAAAATGGGATTTCTCAATTAATGAGTTAACTGGACAATTAGAATTCAAAGGCGAACCTTCCAGTCCTACCGGAACAATCACATTTGATACAACCGCCATCGATTTAAAACACCTAAATGTGGATGGTAATCGACTTTCATGGGTTCTTGAAACGGATACCTATGATTTTTCTGGTATTACCAGATTTACCGGAACGCTCTCAAAAGATAAATTGGTAGGTACTGTGGTTCATTCTAATGACGATGAATTCTCATGGATAGCAACGAATTATACTGCAATCGAAGCGGAAGAGAAAAAAACTATTGAGGAATCTGCCAGCAATTTTTCAGTTGTTTATCCTGAAGGCGCATACGGATTTGAACAAATTCCCGACCAACCCTATTCTGTTTTGATCAACGACGCTACCATTTGGACCTCCGGTCCTAAAGGAATCCTAAAAGATTGGGATATGCTTATCGTCGAAGGTAAAATCAACAAAATTGCCCGTGATATTAAAATCCCACGAAACAGCGCTGTGGTAATTGACGGTAGCGGAAAGCACATCACTGCCGGTCTTATTGATGCTCATAGTCATTCCGCTGCGGCTTCTATTAATGAGGGCGCACAAAGTGTCACATCAGAGGTGCGTATTCAAGATGTACTTGATCCTGATGATATAAATATTTACAGGGAAATAGCTGGTGGACTTACCTCAATTAATATTTTGCACGGTTCCGCAAATGTGATTGGTGGGCAAAATGCGGTGATAAAACTACGATGGGGTTCAAATGCCCAGGGATTATTGTTAAAAAGTGCACCGAAAGGAATCAAATTTGCTTTGGGTGAGAATGTGAAACAATCCAACTGGGGCGATGATTATAATACGCGTTATCCTCAAACCCGCATGGGTGTAGAGCAAATTCTCAGGGATGCATTCACACGTGCCAATGATTACAAAAAAAACTGGCGCGCTTATAATAAAAATTCAAATTGGCAGAAAACGCTGATCCCTCCAAGAAAAGATTTAGAATTAGATGCCTTGGTGGAAGTTCTTGAAGGCGAACGACTGGTACATTGTCATTCATATCGGCAAGATGAAATACTTATGCTCACACGTGTAGCGGAAGATTTTGGATTTACTATCAGAACATTCCAACACGTTTTGGAAGGATATAAAGTCGCCGAGCGCATCGCTGAACATGGAGCAGGTGGATCAGCATTCACGGATTGGTGGGCATACAAGTTTGAAGTGTTTGATGCTATTCCTTACAATGGTGCGCTAATGCAGGAAGCCGGTGTTTTGGTTTCCTTCAATAGTGATTCAGACGAACTTGCTCGCCGCATGAATCTGGAAGCAGCAAAAGGCGTAAAGTATGGTGGCATGTCAGAAATTGATGCTTTAAATACTGTCACAATCAATCCAGCAAAACAACTAAAAATCGATAAATGGGTTGGATCATTGGAAGAAGGCAAAGACGCTGACTTTGTGGTTTGGAGCGGACATCCGCTATCGACACAATCGAAGTGTGAAGAAACATGGATTGATGGAAGACAATACTTTAGCCTCAAAAAAGATGCTGATTTATTGGCACGCGATAAAACCATTCGTCAGGAATTGATACAAAACATACTTAAATCTGATGATACGGGAAACCCACCTCTTGAGCCCCCGCCAGCTCCAGACGATAGTGAAGAGCATTGTTTGGGTCACGATGATATTTTATGGGAAGAAGGTGCAAAATGAGACAACTTATTTACCTCCCAATATTTGCATTTGCAGTTATTTTCGCCTCTGATCAAATTCCAGCACCGGCGCAGGAAAAACCCATTTTAATTCAAAATGGCACGTTGCATACTGTATCACATGGTGTATTGGAACACACTGATATCCTGTTTGAAAATGGTATCATTACCCGCATTGATGATAATATTGTCCCTAACCCTGAAATGGAAGTAATCGATGCTGGAGGAAAACACATCTATCCCGGTTTAATTGCCAGCGTGTCTACTTTGGGTTTAGTGGAAGTCTCTGCCGTTCGTGCCACAGTTGACTACGATGAAGTCGGTGACATGACACCTGAGGTTCGCGCCAATGTGAGCTATAATCCTGATTCGGAACTCATACCAATAACACGATCAAATGGTGTTCTTTTTGTAAATACTATGCCAACAGGCGGGAGGCTAACTGGGCAATCTTCACTCATGATGATGGATGGATGGACATGGGAAGATGCTACTCTTAATCATCCAACTGCTTTGCATGTTAATTGGCCTGATATGTGGATTGATACTAATCCCAATTCCAAAACTCCTGTTAGTGAGCAAGAGGAAAACCGACGCAAAGCTCTAAAAGAACTGAATGAATTAATTGATCGAGTACGCCAATACCAAAAAATAATAGACAATCCACCAAAATCACGTCCACATGATGTAGCACATGATCTTCGACTTGAGGCAATGATTCCTTATGCAAATGGTGAAAAACCATTTTTCATTCATGCCTTTGATGCACGTCAAATTGAAACTGCTGTACATTGGTCCATAAAGCAAAACGTGAAAATAGTTATTGTTGGTGGCTGGGATGCCTGGCGTGTTACAGAAATCTTGAAAGAACATCAAATCCCTGTTATAATAGAAGGCACCCTCCGAACACCATGGCGCAGAAATAGTGATTATAGCGAAGCCTATGCCCTTCCTGCCTGGTTGTACGAGGCCGGTGTATCATTCTGTATATCCACAGCTGGTAATGCATTTCAAGCGGCACATGTCAGGGATTTACCTAACCACGCCGCAATGGCAGCTGCTTTTGGTTTACCCATGGATGTCGCTTTGCGATCTATAACGCTATCCGCTGCAGAAATCCTTGGAGTTGACGATCAGATAGGATCGTTGGACATTGGCAAAGATGCATCTTTGTTCATAGCGGACGGCGATATACTCGAAATTACATCACATGTTGAACAGGCATATATTCTTGGAACGACCACCGACATGAATGATCGACACAAAACACTTTATAAGAAGTATCTAGAAAAATATAAACAGTTAGGAATATTGGGGAAATAATAATGGAATTAAATGCAGTTGTAAGCCAGCGAATTGAAATCTCACCTGAATTACTCATATTAAGAGTTGTACCTGATGGATGGGAATTACCGGATTTTGAAGCCGGACAATTCGGTGTTCTGGGCCTGCCAGAATCTGCTCTTCGTTCAGCCTTTGCTGATCGTGAACCTAAAACAGATTCAGATAAACCTATTAAACGTGCCTATTCAATAGCATCATCTTCAAAGAATAAAGAGTACATTGAGTTTTATATTACTCTGGTTCGGTCTGGAAAACTCACACCGCGTTTGTTTGCATTAAAACCAGGAAATCGAATACTTCTTGGAAAAAAATTCACCGGCATGTTTACTCTTGATATGATTGAAGGTGAACCGAATATTTTACTCATCGGAACTGGAACCGGATTGGCACCTTACATGAGCATGCTCCGAACCCATTTAGTCTGTGGAGGAGATCGCAAATTTGGAATTATCCATGGAGCCCGACATTCCTGGGATTTAGGCTATCGTTCAGAGTTGATTACCCTAAAACACATGTGTTCCAACGTGACCTATATTCCCATTATCAGCCGACCCAAAGAAGAAGTGACACCCTGGGGTGGTTTGCATGGCTACGTGCAGGATGCCTGGGAAAGTTCCGCATTGGAAGAAAGCTGGGGAGAGAAACCTATTCCTGACAATACCCATATATTTCTTTGCGGTGGTCCTGCAATGATTGAAACATTGGTTTCTAAACTTGAATCGGTAGGCTTTGTGGAACATACGAAGAAAAGCCCTGGAAATATTCACGTCGAACGATACTGGTAGAATTTATCAAACACTAATATGGCGTGGATAAAATGGATTGATGAGGCGGTTGCAAAAGGTCGTTTAGCGCAATTAATTGATCGCTATAAAAACAGATCCAATGGTCTATTAGATCATATTATTAAAATCCATAGTCTGGATGAACAGACGATGGAAGATCATCTTCGTTTGTATAAACGACTCATGTTTGGTTCGTCTGAATTATCACGTACGCAGCGTGAAATGATTGCTGTTGCAGTATCGGTTCAAAATCAATGTCATTACTGAATTAGGCATCACGGAGAGGGTCTTCGTCAAACCGGTTATGATGAACAAAATACGATTACCCTAGAAAAAGGCGAATTGCCGCTCGGTATATCTGAGCCTGATGCATCCATGTTGAATTATGCCAAAATTTTAACAGCAACACCATGGAAAGTTGAAAAAACACATATTGATGATTTGAGAAATCAAGGGTTTTCAGATAAGGCTATTCTACAAATTAATATGGTTATCGATTATTTTAACTATGTTAACCGATTGGCAAGTGGACTTGGTGTTGAACTGGAAGATTATTGGGAGGAAAATTCTTTATGAAAAAAAGATGTGATTGGCTCGGAAATAACGAACTCATGCAAAAATACCATGATGATGAATGGGGCACGCCCTGCCATGACGATCGTTTGTGGTTTGAGTTTATTACACTTGATGCATTTCAGGCCGGATTAAGTTGGCAAATTGTGCTTAATAAACGAGAAGGTTTCAGGGCAGCGTTCGACAATTTTGAACCAAATATCATTGCAACGTACGATGAATCAAAAGCTGAAGAATTGCGACAAAATCCAGCAATTATCCGAAATAAACTAAAGATCAATGCCACAATTACAAATGCACAGGCATTTTTAGAAGTCCAAAAAGAATTTGGATCGTTTGATACATATATCTGGCAGTTTACAAATGGAAAACCAATCCAGAATACATTGAAGTCAATCAAAGAAATCCCAGCATCAACTCCTTTAAGTGATGAAATCAGTACTGATTTAAAAAAACGGGGATTCAAATTTGTTGGTACAACTATTGTCTATGCATTCATGCAAGGTGCAGGCATTGTAAATGATCACACCGTGGATTGTTTTAGATATAAAGAATTACAGAGTTAACCGGATAAACGTAATATTGGATTTATTGAGACGTTGTAGTGCATACAAAAACACATTATAAAGAATAATAAGAATGAATATTAAGTTGAAGAATAAGAAGAGAGTAATTACAATTAATGCAATCCTTTTTGCTGCATTATTTGGTTTGATATCATTTAACAAAGAATTCTTAAGACCGACTTTGAACAATTCAGAGGTACTGAAAATACTAACTGGCTGCTTCCCCAATTTTATTGCAGCCTACATTATTAGTACAGCTGCTGTAACAGCAGTAGTGATTCGTAAAATTAAACATGCCAGATTAATTGTCTATACAAGTTCGATAGTTGTTTCTGCCATTTTAATAATTGAAGAACTTAAACCTATGTGGGGAGCAAGCGAGCATTATGACACATATGATATTATAGCATCAATTGTGGGTTCATTCTTTGCAATTATGACCTTTGAATTATTAATTAGAATTGAAAAAAGTAGAGAGGTGAAATAATTAAGTACGCACTACAACAATGTATAAAAATAATAGCCGGGATAGTATTAAGTCCAAGAGCTGTAGCCCGCTTAAACTTTCTTGTTTCTTGACAGGAATGAAGCCCGCAATCCCCAACGACACCCATACACAAACTGATATAATTCACTGGTACAAGAGATTAATCAGCTACCGCACATACCCATTTTTCACCAAGAGACGCAGTGTATTATTTATAAAATTTCTTTTGTAAAATATTCCAAATTTTACCCGTATGCTGAAATGTATCATCCTGAATAATTGCATCATCAATTTTACTTACTGGAACAATTCCCAGCGTACTGCTGGTAATAAAGATTTCATCCTTGGTTTTTAAATCATCCAAATTTGTGATGGAATATTCTATATCGAATGGAGATTGATCCAATACTAATTGGCGTGTAATTCCAGGTAAAACTCCAGTATCTCTGGTATGAAGAATATCCTCATCAAACCAAAATATATTTGATCGTGAACCTTCATACACCTCTCCCTCAAGCCCAATCATTAACGCTTCAAAATAGCCCTCTTTGATTGCTTCACGATAGCTCAATAGACATTCTAAATATGATAAAGATTTTACATTTGGTAATGGTCGATGCTGAACGACGGATTTTAATGCAATCCCATTATATATTGTGGGATCAATTTTCAAAACTTCACTGGTTACGGCGATCCCTTCTGGCACAACCATGATTTTCATTCGTTGCATGGTGGATTTACCATTTTCGGCAACCCGACGAAGCATGAGCAATATTTCCTCTATAGTATAAGAATGTGATAATCCGATAGAATCTAAAGAAAGAAATAATCGATCAATATGAGCTTCTGGTTTTATAATATCTCCACCCAAATTTGCTCTCAAGGTTTCAAAGGCGCCCAACCCATACATCACCGCTTCAGAATGTAACGGAATGACTGCTTCTTCAGGCTTCACCCATTGATTATTCCATAAAATGTTCATGTTCTAATTTCCATAAATGATTTTGCTTTTGCCAGTGATTCAGCATACTCATCCTCCGGGATGGAATCTAGAGTAATTCCACCTCCTATACCCAAATAGAGATTATTATTCTGTTCAATTAGAGTTCGAATCGCAATGCTCCAATCTGAGTCACCATTTGGATATTGTATACCAATCGTCCCGGTATATAATCCACGTTTGTACGTTTCCAAATCGTCTATAATCTCTACCGCTCGTTTTTTTGGGCATCCCGTAATTGATCCACCTGGTATCATAGATAAGATAGCTTCAATTGGACTTACATTTTCTTTGAGATGTCCTTCAATGATTGAGTGCGTATGCCAGACAGCTTCAAGGGGCATCACTTCACGATTTTTTGTTACGTTTACAGATCCAATTTCAGAAATTTTCCCAAGATCATTTCTAAGCAAATCTGTAATCATATTGAGTTCTGCTTTTTCCTTTTCACTAGAAAGCAATGCTTCCCGATTCTGATTATCTGCAGCTTGATTTTCTCCCCTTGGTCGTGTTCCCTTGATGGGTTCCGTAAAAATGGAATTTCCACGAATTGTGGCAAATCGTTCCGGGGATAAACTATGTATGGTAAAATCCGGTGTGTGTAAAAACGATGAAAATTCAACAGGATTTTGTCGAATCATTTGTTTGAATAATTGATATGATTCTCCCTCATATTCACTTTTTAGGAAATGAGTAAAATTTGCCTGATATATATTTCCCTGACGAATATGATTGATTATGTTACCAATTGCATCCAAATATTGTTGTTTGCTCGTAGTAGACTGAAATGCTAATCTTGGGTCAACCAAGTCGTTTGATAATGGAATTTTATCAATTTCTTCATATTTATCGTATGCTGCAAAATAAACATCAGGTATGTTAAATAATGATGGATTAGATGTGATTACATCATGTTGTGCTACTCCGTATTCATAAGAAATAAATCCAAGTATCAATTTTCCGGTATATTTTTTAAAATATTGTTGAATTATCTCAACTGGTAGTGTTTTGTCTCCTTCTAAAATATCAATGGGATTGGAAGCAATAATTCTCTTCCAACCTTTTTTTGATTTACTCCAAAATAGAGCAGGTCTTAATGAAGAATTATTCAAAATATTAGCGTTCATTAGTTATTCACAAAATTTCTAAGGAGATCGTCGCCATTTGGTGTTAAAAATGATTCAGGATGAAATTGAATACCAAACACAGGTAACGATTCATGCTGCATTGCCATAATATCATTCTGTGAATCCCACGCCGATAATCGGAATCCATTGGGAACCGAGTCCAAAACAAGAGAGTGATATCTGGCTACTGTCATTGGGTTAGAAAGAGTTTCAAATAAATTGGAATTATTATGCTCAATTTCATCCGTTTTTCCGTGCATCATGTGTTTTGCCGGAATAATCTTTGATCCAAATACTTCACCAATACATTGATGTCCAAGACATACACCCAGTAGTGGAATTTTTGTATAAAAGTTCTTCACAACTTCCTTTGAAATTCCGGCATTCTCAGGTTTCCCGGGTCCTGGTGAAATGATGATTTTGTTAGGATTGAGATTGGTTATATCATCGATAGAAATTTTATCATGAAGTACAACCTGTGTGGAAGTACCAAGCCCTTCCACGCGCTGCATGAGGTTGTATGTAAAGGAATCGTAGTTATCAATAATAAGTATCATGAATTAGATGAATTTGATACTGGAGTTTAGCACAAAAACTAAAATCTGTGGTCAGACGGTTTACTGATTTTATCTTAAAATTGAAATT
>JABMOV010000165.1 GCA_013203145.1 Fidelibacterota bacterium | reverse complement strand
ATTTCCACAGCTGAAAACCCGACGCAAATCCCAGCTTTATCTCCAATGGCTTCAACCATGGATTTTACCCAGGTTGACTGTACGCGACAATCGCCATCTGTGGTGACGATGATTTCACCAGAAGATTGTTCAATCGCCTGTGAAAGCGCATTTTTTTTGGGTGTCATTGAATCGGATTCTTCACTTACTCTAATGCCAATAATTTTTGCCGAATTTTTTTGAAAACTCTGAATAATCTCCCAGGAATTATCAGTTGAGCGATCATCGGAAATCAAAATCTCCAATTTTTCGGTAGGGTAATCCTGCGAGAGAAGAGACGTTAACAATGCAGGGAGATTGGTTGCTTCATTTCGTGCCGCAATAATGACTGAAACTGAGGGGTAATGTTGTAATCCCTCAGCCGGTTTTAGGCGACGTAAACCAGATAATATATAAAGAATGAAATAGAAATATGACAGTGTGCCAATGAGAGCAATGGCAGTGAAAACAATCATGCCATCGGTAGCAAAGCTGTTGCAATCATGAAATAGAAGGTTACCCCGAGAATATCAATACTAGTGGTAACAAAGGGACCGGTTGCGATGGCGGGATCAATGTCCATTTTCTTTAAAAACAACGGCACAAAAGTTCCGATGGTCGTAGCAATTAGCATGGATGCCGCAATGCTCAAACCGACAACCAAGCCAAGGAGAACAGGTGCATCCATGAAACGGAAATAAGCAAAAATACCCAGCAAAAAGCCATATAGGACTCCAAGAATTAATCCGACCTGAACCTCTTTGAAAACGATTTTAAATTCATTTCCAAAATCAACTCGGCCGGTGGCTAAACCTCGAACAATTATAGTGGACGATTGAGTACCAATATTCCCCCCCATTCCAATAATAACAGGAATAAATGCCGCCAGAGCGATGATGCTTTGCAGCGCATGGTCAAAAACACCAATAATGGTCGCGGCTACGATACCCCCGATCCAACTGGCAAATAACCAGGGTAAGCGCATTTTTGCATTTTCCCAAGGGGATTTGAGTAAAATTTCACGATCTTTGCCCACACCGGCCATTTGTAGAAAGTCCTCCGTGGCTTCTTCGCGTATAACATCCACAACATCATCAACGGTGACAATACCGAGCAATCGGTCTTCACGATCTACAACCGGAACTGCGACATAATTATACCGTGAAACAACTCTCGCGACCTCTTCCTGATCTGTTTCTGCGCGAACAGAATGCACATTTTTAATCATAAAGTCTTCCAGAGGCGTCTCAGGTGGCGTTGTGACTAAATCCCGCAACGATATTACACCAACGAGGCGTTTATCATCATCGACGACATATAAATAAAAAACCATCTCCGCGTCTACCTGATCTTGAATAGCATTGATGGCGTCACGAGCAACGGTGTCTTCATGAAGTGTAAAAATATCAGTATACATCATGGATCCGGCACTGTCATCGGGATAGGCCATGAGTTCTTCAACTTCTTCTTGTTCCTCGGCTTGAAGAAGGCCTAATACTTTTGAAGACAGTTCATCCGGTAAAAGACCAAGAACAAAAGCTTGATCGTTTGAGCCTAAAAATTCGAAGATTCTTACAATTTTTTCAGGAGTCTCATTTTCGAGTAAAAAAGTGACAATCGAGTCGTCAACCTCATTAATAAAATCGTCGACTTGCTCTGTTTCACAAAAAAGTTGGAATATGGCAAGCTGCTCTTCTTCTGTAAAATAGCGAAATAAAACCGCTAAATCAGCAGGGTGAGTCTTTTGAACTAATTTGACTAAATTTGTTCGAGCATGACGTCGAAGTAAGCGACGAAAAGTATCCCGCAAAACGGTGATTTCATGCCCATACATTTCTTTTTTCATGCTAATGCCTCCGTGGACTCATGAAGCAATTTAAACCCGAGGAATAAAGCAATTCCCCCAACCAAAATCCATATCGGCGATACATGCCCATGGAAGGTATAAATCGATTCAAATCCGGTAAAATTGTCTTGTGATAATACTAGGGCCAGGCCATTGTTTAATCCATGAACAATAATCCCCGGCAAGACAGATTTTGTTCGCCAGGAAAGATAACCAAGAACGACACCCAAAACATATATTTGTATAATCCAAAAAGGATTAAGGTGAACCATGGCGAAAACCATGCTCGTGATAAGCACAGCTTTGGTGACATCCTTCCATGTTTTTTCTAGGGATCGCTGTAAAAAACCACGGAACACTAATTCTTCTCCTATTGGTGCAATTACAATAATGGTAACCCACAGCAAAAAAGCCGCAAAAGTACCATCAAATTTTAACTGAGTTGACATTTGAAGCAGCGATTCTGGTGGTGGAATTACTATGCTGATGAGACGATCAAATTCATCTACCAAGATAATGACGCCCAACGCAATAGGGAAAGAAGCATAGGCTACGTTCTTTGAGACGGGATTAAGACGTAATGCCTTTTTGACTTCAAATTTTTTAGTAGAAAGAAAATAATAAATGGGGAGAATCATTAAACCCTGACCAAGAAAGAGAGACAGGGTTTCGAACCAGCGGTGGTGTTCTTCAGGAAGGGCTGTTTTGCCCCAATACCCTACAAATCCGCCCACCAGAAAGGCGGCGAATACGGAAATGATGACGATACTGAATATCGTCCGCGTGGAAATAGATTCGTTCATGGGGGTCAGGGTCTTGTGGGTTCATCGCTAAAAATTACAAGATGTTTAGAGAATAAAGAAGGTCAAATATGATGTGTAATGATCCTTTATTAAATTAACGTTGCGGACGTTTCAAACGTCCGCAACGTTTTTCAATGGGTGGGGCACTAAAATGACAATTGTATAAGCTTAGCATTCTTGATATAAGTACAGACAGATAAATTTAAATATATAGATTAATGCTAAAAAGAATGATTTATATTACATATCAAATTAAATTATGATCGTAATATACATTATTTAATTGTTTGTTTGGATTGAATTTGGAATATTATAAAGTATAGGAGTTGCGTTATGAGGAAAAGTATTTTAATTGTAGTGTTATTTATTAATACAATATATTCGCAATCAGCTGGTTTGGGATTTACATTAAATCAGGAAATCGAACTTGGATCGGTTGCTTCTGGTGTTGTCAACGATATATATACAGGTATTGATTTGGATTCCGATGGAAACGGTGAAATCATTGTTCAGGTTGGACAAGCCTCAAATGGAAAGACCATCATATATGAATGGGACGGAAGCAGTTCGTATTCTGAAGTGTGGTCGGCGATGTTACCTGTGAGCAATGCAAGCTCTGATCAACCGCAACGACTGATAAGCGTATATGATACAGATAATGACGGACACCTTGAAGTATTGGTGGCATCATCCACAACAACTTCCGGCGATGCACGTGTATTTTCTTACGAAATGGTATCGGGAGCGTTATCAGGGACAAATCCATCTACTACTCCCAAGGGTCCTGATGGCACAGGTTATTTTCAGGCAAATACAAGAATCCGAGCTATTGTAACGGGAAATAGCGACAATGACAACTATGGTGAACTGTATGTTGGAAACTCAAACAATACAACGAGCTTGGAAATCTGGGAAGCAACGGGTGATGATTCTTGGGTAAAGGTAGTTTTAGCCGGATCGGAAGACGAAATCGGACAGGGTATTATAGATATGGCATCTCCCGTAGATTTAGATGGGGATGGCAATTTAGATGATATTGCTATAGTTGAGGAACAAGGAAAACTATCGGTAATTGATTGTTCGATATTGGAAAACCCAGTTAAACAAACGGTCAACAATTCCACCAATACTGGCACCAATACGGAGGCCAATATAACTATTGGAAATATTGATAATTTTGGAAATCAGGAAATAATAATAAGTGACAATATCAATGATGGTATTCAAATATTTGAGTGGACAGGATCAGCTTATGATCGGGACAAGACAGACTCCCCCATATTTTTAACTGGTGGAGATATCTTTGGTTTGGGCACACAAGATTTCGATGATGATAATTATTGGGAGGTCTATTTTAGTCGAAAAGATAGCGCTTTTTATTATGAATATCAAAGTTCCTCGGGTGATTTTGATGCTACTTCAGATTTCACCAATGAAGCTATTCTGATTGGTGGAACAAATAATAATATCTATTCAATCATTCCATCGCAAAACGCGGGCAATACACTTTTGGATGTAGACCAATACCGGGATTTTATAATTGGTACAGAAGGAAATGGCACAAGCGGATGGGGTGAGTTATTTATTTTGGAAAGTCAAACGGTCGACAATTCCCTCCCTGTCGAACTCAACTATTTCAACGTACAAAATATTAATGGTGAAGTAGTAATCAGCTGGATTACGGAATCCGAAATAGACAACCTTGGGTTTATTCTCTATCGCCAAACTGGCGAAGGGATTATGATAGAATTGGATAGTTATAAAACAAACAGTAATCTTCGAGGGCAGGGATCAGTAACCTATCGCTCAGAATATCATTATATTGACGATAATGTTTATGTAGGGCAAATGTATACATATCAATTGGCAGATATAGATTACACAGGAAAAGAAACCCGTCACGATCCGGTTTCAGTCAGGGTAAAAACCAGGGGTGTTACCATGAAACCTGCCTATCCTAATCCGTTTAATCCTACCACGACGTTTTCAATAGT
>JABMOV010000016.1 GCA_013203145.1 Fidelibacterota bacterium | reverse complement strand
CCGTTGGGGGCATCCTTGGAGCAAAATTATATTATGTGTTAGAGAATTTTGGGCGTGTTGTGGCCGATCCTATGGGAATGATTTTTAGCGGTGCCGGTCTGGTATTTTTAGGCGGACTTGTTGGCGGGACGCTGGGTGTAACGATTGTATTGAGAAAAAATGATTTGCCGTGGCTGACGTTTGGAGACATTGTGGCTCCGTTGCTCATGTTGGGATATGGCATTGGCAGAGTTGGCTGTTTTCTTGTGGGTGACGATTATGGTTTACCCACGCATCTTCCCTGGGGCGTATCCTTTGAAAATGGGTTGCCACCATCCACATATTACATGTTCGACACATACTATCCCTGGATTGATCTCACAGGATTTGAGCCCGGTGTTTTGGCAGTTCATCCCACGCAGATATATGAAGTGATACTGGCATTAATTATCTTCGGATTTCTCTGGAAAAAGCGGTTATCTGTGAAACATGTTGGATCGCTCTTTTTTACGTATCTCATTTTGGCAGGAATTGAACGATTTGCCATTGAATTTATACGAACCAACGATAAATATATTTTAGGACTTTCAGGAGCACAGGTAATAACTCTCCTCATGATTGGTATTGGAACCTATTTCTTATTTAATCCGTTCAAATCGGGTGAATCGACTCATAAAGAATCTGCATAAGCTAGCGTTACTCGCAACATTTTCATTTCTTATCGGGCAAGCTCCCGATTTTCATCTTCTTCAATTAATCCCTTTGCCAGAAACCAAATCAGGCAGTGACTGGGATTGCATTGCTATCAATTCTATCGCTGATATTTACCTGCTAGACCGCGAAACGGGTCACGTCGCAAGGATTGCACCAACTGGGGCTGTAATCAACGAAACGGGCGGAATTGGCAACGATGATTTATCCTTCAGCGATCCCGTTGATCTCATGGCATCAAATCTGGATATTCTTGTGAGTGATCGCATGGAAAACCAAATCACCTGGTTTGACCGCAAACTGCAGTTTATCTCCACCGATAAACATGCTGAAATATTTCCCGTTCAACTTATCGCCGATGATTTAGATATATTTTACATACTATCAAAAGAGCAGGGTCTTGTTTGGCGACGCAATTTTAATCAATGGGATGCCCAGGAACATATTGATTTGATGCAAAATGAAAAATCCCCTGATTGTATCGAAGACGCTGCCATTAAATCTAACGGAAACCTGGGATTATTGTATTGTGATGGAACAGTATTGGAATATAATCCATTGGGACGATTGGTTCGGTCATCTCCGAAAATTCTTTCAAATGCAAAATATTTGGTAAAATATAAAATGTCCTGGCTGCTCGTTAGCGACGACGGCACCATTACGTTGAGTGATAATGGTGAAAACCAAATTGGCAGCTTACCTGTAAAGGATATTATTGATGTGTGCGTGATTGAAAGTCAACTCTATTTGCTTTCACCAAACAGCATCCACATTTTTAGTGAATAGTTTTATCAAAGTTCTTTTTCTCCTAAATCTCTTTCTAGGGTTGGCTTTTGGACAATCTTTTACTATTTACGATACTGTACACGTAGAAATGGGTCAATCCGAAATACAATTGTCTCATGCTCCTGTGTTGGCATCCACAACGCAACTATTTTATAAAGGACAATGGTTCACGACCTACACGCTTGATCCCATCAAAGGAATCGTAGTACTACCAGATTCTCTTGAAGGTCAATTCATCATTTATTACCAGTATCTTGATATTCCCATTTCGGTTGGACCTTATTATACATTTTTGCCATTACTCAGCACGGATTCACTTCCTGACAGTCAGTCAATCCTAAAAAGCAGAAAAGCCACTAAGCGAAATCCACAAACATTGGTTTCCAGTGGTACGATCTTCAGGAATATGGGCATATCGCCCTTAGGCGGAAATTCATTCTCCGGCGGACTTCAATTCCAGATACAAGGGCAGCTTGGAGAGGATATGTTTCTCAATGGGATTTTGACTGATCGTGATATTCCCATTCAACCGGAAGGAAATACACAATCATTAGAAGAAATTGATAAAGTATTTATTCAAATTACGCATCCTAAATTTTCCATTGAAGCTGGGGACATTGATCTAAACTACAAATCCGGTAAATACCTTAATATCAACAGAAAGCTTACGGGACTTAAATATAATTATAAGTCGGAACGATGGGAATCCAAAGCTGTATTAGCAGGCAGTGACGGTGAATTCCATATACTTGAAATGAAAGGTGAAGACGGTCGTCAGGGACCTTATTTCCTCACATCGAAAACCGGAAATCGTGATGTCATCGTCTTAGCCGGGACTGAAAAAGTGTATCTGGATGGAAACCTGCTCTCACGAGGAGAAAACAATGATTATATCATTGATTATAGTCGTGGCGAATTAACCATAAATCCCAAACATATCATCCATGCTGATTCGTACATTTACATTGAATATCAATATTCCGATTTCAATTATTCACGAAATGTTCTGGGG
>JABMOV010000164.1 GCA_013203145.1 Fidelibacterota bacterium | reverse complement strand
GGGTGTCCGTTGAAATGTAGCAAGTCCAAACTATATTTATATTAACTAAAGCAATAAAGACCAATATGTTACAAATTAGAACCTACAATCCAAAAACTGACGAACCGCACGTTATAAGAATGTTAAAAGAAGTCGGATGGGTTGACGGAAAAGAAAATGAAAAAGCGGCACAAATCTATCTGAATGGATCACAGGCGCTCATTGCTGAAATAAATGGTGAGGCGGAGTGCTTTGCGGGATCCATGCCAGCAACAATTAGGTAGTATCCCTTTTACTGTAATAACGGGTGTCCTAACTAGTCGTATTG
This sequence comes from Fidelibacterota bacterium, assembly GCA_013203145.1. Taxonomy (GTDB): domain Bacteria; phylum Fidelibacterota; class Marinisomatia; order Marinisomatales; family JABMOV01; genus JABMOV01. The sequence continues at coordinate 18,949 of JABMOV010000164.1, read as the reverse complement.
CACGTAAGCAGGGATTGGCTGCAAAACTAACAGCAAAAGTTCTTGCGCGAGATGCAGCGAATGGGGCAGATATGGCGGGATTAGGTATTTTTGATCAGGGATTCTATGATCGTCTCGGTTTTGGTACTGTGACTTATGATCACTGGATTAGCTTTGATCCAGCCAGTATTACTATTGATCAGAAATATCGTTCACCGAAACGATTAACTGCTGATAATTATAAAGAGATTCAATACGCATTGATAAATAGAATACAACCTCATGGTAGTATTAATATTCTTCAAGAACATTCTATCCACGCTGAACTCCACTGGACAACAAACGGTTTTGGACTTGGGTACTATGATGGACCAAATGATGAATTAAGTCATTTTGTCTGGATTAAACCAAAAGGAGAGTATGGTCCGTATGATGTGATTTTTTATGCATTCAGAACCAATGATCAGTTTCGTGATTTGATGGTACTTTTAAAAAGTTTGGGAGATCAGGTTCGCATGATAAGAATGCGTGAACCTTCAGGAATACAATTACAGGATATAATTGATCAACCATTTCGACATCGTGGAATTACGGCGAAGGGAGAATATGAAAATATTGGTAAAGCGTCAGCATATAATCAATCTCGCATTTTGAATATTGAAGAATGTATAAGAAAAACGCGTCTACCTTTTGGAGAGATAGACTTTAATCTGGAAATACATGATCCAGTGTCACAATTTTTAGATAAAGACGATGTTTGGCAAGGAACTAGTGGTAAATACACAATTCATATTGGGCAAGATTCCAAAATTGAAAATGGATTTAGTACAAGTCTTCCTAACATGAAAGCTTCAATTGGGGCATTTACGCGAATTTGGATGGGTGTAAGGCCAGCCACCGGATTGGCAGCCACTGATAATATAAATGCTCCACAAAGTTTACTTGAAGAACTTGATATTCTATTTCGACTTCCGCCACCAAAAGCGGGCTGGGACTACTAATAAACTAAAATATTTACGAAATTTTGTTGATCAAATAACATTTTCCATACATGACCTGTATGAAAAATGCTGATCTTTATCGGTTGAAACTATATTATTCGATTAAAGCTTCGAGATCTTTAATACTATCGGTATACTTTATTCTGAGCAATTGGGCAAGCGTTTTTTAACCTCAGATTCAATTACGACGATCTTACAAAAGTTATGAAAAATACGGATCATTTCCACAATGTCCGGTCCAGAGTAATCTGGAAAGAAGGGATTCACTAAAACGATATTTGGCTTGAGTCTATCAATATCTAATATGGCCTTATATGGTCGATCAGACTCTCCGATAAATTTTAGATTAGAATTGTCTTCCAATGTGAGTTTTAGACCATCACGAACAATTGGTCTCCAATCAATGATGTATACTGTATGTATCTGTTTCATAGTGGCTTATAAGCAATGGTTAGTTTATTGAGAAAGCAAATAATTGTAAATACGTAGAATTACGTATATTGTAGGATAATAATGATATAGATCGAATCATAACATTCGACTTATCATATTTAAAGTCAAATAATAAAAATAATATTATGATAATTAATTGTTGTTAGCTATTTCAAGATAATCCAAATTTAAAATAAGAATGTATAAAACATTTATCATATTAATTGTTTTCTTTAGCACTATTGTCAATGCCAGTGATAATAGTATTTCTTTCCTGATTGATTTAAAAGCAGGATCATTTCAACCAAAAATTGAATCATACGATCAAGTTTATACTGATTTGAATTTGATGAACACGGCAGGAGTGGGAATTGGTTATAACAATGGATTCCTGATAGCTAGATATCGGTAGTTTCATGATTCAGGGAAGGCTCAAGGATCATATACTTTTGAAATTGATCGCGACGGCTGGCCACCGGTATCAATGACTGCAAATTGGGAAGCGAAACAGGATCAATAATATCTAATCATTCCCTCGTATGGAAGGCATCAAAAAGGGTATCACGACTAAAGGAATGAGAACTATGGCACAATCCAAATACATTGTATTAGCGTACCCGCTGGTGTCAGCAAGCCTTCCCTGCCAGAGGCTGGAATAGGAATAAACCAAATTACTGAGAGCCATGTAGCCTGTAAACTGAGTAGCCGCAACTCGCGGATTTGTTAATCCCATAAAAAGAGCAGTTCGTGTTCCTTGAATTAATCCGCTTGTAAAGCTATATGACAACGATGCGATAATAAAAATCATCAATGTAATTCCTGCTGTACCTTCACTTCCAAGGAATTTTGACGCTAAAAACAGCGATGGTATAACCGTTAAAACATACCATACACTCAAGGCTTTTCTGTGGCCAACACGATCTGATATCCATCCTCCAAGGATACACCCCGCTGCCGCAATTATGGTTCCAAAAAAAGTGAATGTAGCAATTTGCTGCTCTGTCATGCCAATATCAACTTGGAGTGTACTTCCCAGCCCCAATCCTAATGCCAGAGCTCCAGAAGGTAGCAAAGCAAACCCAACGCCTATTACAGGTCCTCTCCCGGATTTAAAGAATCCCATATATAATTCTTTAAAGAAAGTTGTTAATTGATTTTTAATTTGATTAAAAACGGTATCATGCTCTACAATTACATTCTGTTCTTCTATATCTTCAGGCGCTTTGATGCGGAGTGTTACAAAGACAAGAATGAATAGTAATGCTATCAAAACGAAAGGAAAGGCAGCTTTGAATCCGAACAATCCTGAAACCATTAAGGCACCACTCCCACCAATGGTTTGTCCCAGATATGATGACCCGAACATGAACCCATTAGCAATGCCACGTTCATGATGCGGTAATACCCGGATGGCCAAAGCATCGATAGCCACATCTTGTGTAGCGGCAAAGATATTGTGTATGACAATAAGTGTTATTAATAATCCAAGACTTTCTGTCAGGTCGAAAAATACAAGAACTCCTAAAGTCAAAATCATGAGTATTTGTGCACCGGCGATCCATGTTCGGCTTGTTCCAAATCGTTTGAATTTTACAAGATCCACCAGTGGAGCCCAAGCCCATTTGAATCCCCAGGGCATATAAAGTGAAGCAATGAAAATTCCAATATCTGTGAGTCCCATACCTGATAGGCGCAAATGGGTTGTTAGCGCAATAGCGCTGAAACCAAAGGGTATACCCTCTGACAAATAAAGGAGGGAAAAGGTAAAAAGACGACCACGTTTGGTGGACAGGAGATTACTTTTCATGCGTATCCTAATTCGGGTATGTATAGTGAGATTTTGTAAATATTCACGAATCCTAAAATAATCATTCTTCAACGGTGGATGGAAATAAAAATGAGTTTCTGTTTTGAAAGAAAAAAAATGATGAGAAATTCAACCCCAAACAAAGGACATTACTATGCGTTTCTCACCATTTCTAATACTAGTGGGATTATTTCTTTATATCCAAGGATGTGCAAGCCGCCAACCTATTATCGTTCCGGTAATAGAAAAGCCATTGCTCTCTTCAGAAATTAAGGGAGTGATTCCAGGAGTTGAAGTATTGGAAAAAGACGATTTTTCTATATTGCATGGGAAACGTGTGGGATTAGTAACAAACGCCACTGGCGTAAATAGAAAACTATTATCGACAGTAGATATATTTTTTGAAGCAGAACAGGTAAATCTCGTAGCATTATATGGCCCTGAACATGGTGTGAGAGGAACAGAAACCGCCGGGGCAAAAGTAGGGTTTTATAATGATCAAAAAACGGGATTGCCCGTCTTTTCGCTATATGGTGATAATCGAAAACCTACACCATCCATGCTGGAAAACATCGATATATTGGTTTACGATATTCAGGATGTGGGGTGCAGATCATATACGTATATCAGCACAATGGGTTTGTGCATGGAAGCATGTGGAGAAAGTGAAATCCCGTTTGTCGTGCTGGATCGCCCCAATCCTCTGGGAGGAAACAGGGTTGAAGGGAATATTGTTGAAGACGGATATTTCTCCTTTGTCAGTCAATTCCCGATTCCATATGTCTATGGGTTAACGCCCGGCGAATTAGCACATTTTTTGAATGATGAAAGATTATTATCCAATGGAATACAATGTGACCTCACTATCATTTCCATGGAAAATTGGATGCGCAATATGACATTCGAAATGACCGGGTTAGAATGGGTTCCTACATCACCACACATCCCTCATAAGTCATCTCCATTCTATTATGTAAGCAGTGGCGTTATGGGAGAACTTGGGATTATTTCTGAGGGCGTGGGATATACAGCACCCTTTCAATTTATTGGTGCACCATGGGTAAATCAAGATACGCTAGCAACGGAATTAAACCTTTTAGAATTAGAAGGAGTTCTTTTTCGACCGGTTGTTTATAAACCTTATTATGGACGTGATGCAGGGAAATATGTCCATGGAGTGCAAGTCCATATGATAGATCCACAAGCAGTAAACTTGCTTTCACTCCAATTTTATTATTTGGAAACATTGATTCGCTTATATCCTGAAAAGAATCCATTTGAAATGGCTCAGGAGAACCGTTTGAAAATGTTTGATAAAGTAATGGGGACTTCTAAAGTGCGTGAACTCTTTACACGAAACTACTCTGTAAAAGATATAGATTCCTTTTTTAGCAAGGATATCCAATCATTTAAAGAAGAATCAAAAAAGTATTATTTATATAAATAATCTCCCCGATAACGAACTTATAACGGGACTGTAAACAAACCCTATTTCACGTTTATTTTGCCTACAAAATCTATTTGTGGTGATATTTGTTATAGATTCCTGCGAGCATGTTTAATCTACTGTAATATAACCAATTAGTTAAAGTTCTCCAGATAAGGGAAGTTATTTCCGCAAAAAATACTTTCAATAATTAGAAATATGTACTACATTTGTAGAGCAAACAACTAAGGTGTAGAGGAAAAATGTTAACAAATGCCGAAGAGCAAGTGATGAAATATCTTTGGAAACTTGATAAAGCTTTTTTCAAAGATATTCTTAATCAATTTCCGGACCCGAAACCCGCAACGACAACAATCAATACATTGCTTAAACGCATGATAGACAAAAGATTCGTTGATTATAAATTATATGGAAATAGTCGGGAATATTTTCCTTTGGTAAAAAAATCAGATTATTTTGCGAATCACATTAATATATTAATTAAAAATTTCTTTAACAATTCTACTTCACAATTTGCGTCCTTTTTTACAAAGGAAACCAATTTGTCTGAGGATGAATTGAAACAATTACGTGAAATCGTCGATGACGAACTGAGATCTAAATCGGATGATTGACTATATAGTTAAGTCAAGTTTGCTGTTATTTGTTTTCTATTTACTCTATACACTATCGCAAAAAGGAAACAATCTACAATTCAACAGATATTTTCTGCTCTTATCGATTTTGTTTTCACTATTGCTTCCTTTAGTACACTTCGATTTGGCACATGCATATATGATAAATATTCCGAATAACCTGCAGTTTGTAGATACCGATAATGTAAAGGCTATGACATCTAATGTATCAGGAGAAATTAGAACCACCGGTAACGTTGATTACAAAGGTCTAATTGGATTTCTATATACTCTGGTATCCGTAGCACTAGCAGTCAGATTTTCTCTTAACCTAGTTAGACTAATATATAAAATTCGGAATGGTCACTGTTTAAAACATAAAGGATACAATTTAGTTCTACTTGAATATCAAGTGAATATTCATAGTTTTATGAATACGATATTCCTTGGTGTAAATGATCGTGATAAACAATTTGATAATGACCTGATTGACCACGAATTGACACACCTAAAACAATTCCATGCAGTTGACTTAATATTCATTGAGATCGTTCAAATATTTTATTGGTTCAATCCTTTGATTTATTTATTCAAATCCGCGATTAAAATAAACCGTGAATTTCTGGCTGATGCAGGTGTAGACATTTCTTCCGATGGGCTTAAGGGTTATTCTGATAAAATCATCAACTATGCCTTTAGTAACAATCCAATCAATTTGGCAAGCGGATTTAATCATTCAATTATAAAAAAACGAATCATCATGTTAAAAGCAAGAAGGGATAAGAAAATGAAAATGAATAAATTGTTCATAATGGTCGTTGTAGTGATTTCTACCATATTTGCTATACCTTCCTTTTCTGTTGGAGAACCTGACAGTAATATCACCCAGAAAGAAGCAATAAAGGCTATTAAGCAAATTAATCAAAAAGTTCAATTCCACAACGGTTCCATCGCGGTACTTTTAACTTATACAGAAAATACAAGGTATAACTATGATACATTTGTTTATATCACCGAATTAATCAGCAATTTTGGTCATTCAACGGTACCGGCCATGGAAATTGCCCAAATCGTCTTTTTTACATCCCGTGAATGCGATTTGTTCAATGAAATTGCCCCCTTGATATTTTTACATAACTCCGGACCGAATGATGTTTATGTGGATCTGGCTAAAGAAGCTAGTCGAGCAAGAACGGATTCAGAGATAGCAAGAGTCAAACAACAAATTGAACAGTATAAAAAGGAATCAGAGTACACATCTATTGATGAGGCTTTAAAGAATCAATAACTCGATTTACAATCGTCCCATCTTCAAAATATTGATAGATATTCATTCCAGGACAAAGCGTTTCGGTGTAATCCTTGTGACTTTTGATTCTTTCAACCGGGACAGAATATTTAACAGAAAGCCAGGCGCAGAGATCAATTAGAACCTGTAATTGATGTTCGGACAATATTTGTTCTTCATAATTCCCCATGATACAAATTAAAGCATGTCCGGTTGGATCGTAATCAGTATTGGTATCACCGGGATACTCAATGGGACGAGCTTCATAAATGATGCCATTCAGATCAATCATATAATGGTATGGAATATCAATCCAAGGTTTCTCTGCGCGACTCCAGTCTTGCAGATTTCGCAGATATTCAATAGGGTTTTTATCTTCAGCAAATATCACTCCACCATGATGCAATGTAATATATTCAACATGATGTTCAGGAAGAGTTTTTTTAAGCGGTTTCCAGCCCCATTCAGATCGTGTAACAATTTGAAGATCATCAGGATAATCTGGGACAGGGATTTTTTGGTTGAAAATTGTACAGCTCACAAGCAGTACTATGAAGGGCAGAGAAATTGTTTTATTCATGATGTTTAATTTTGTGAACCCAGGGAATTCGATAGTTGATATATGCATCCTCTGTGGGAGGGAATTTCTCAGGATTATCTAAGCTTCCTGATGCAATATCGATATCGTTGGTTCGAGTTGGAGATTCATACGTTAATGATGATCCACAATCCTGGCAGAATGTTCGCCAGGCTTTTGTGTCAGTTTTATATCGGGTGGGATTGCCTTTTATCCATGAAAAAGTTTCTTTTTTTAGTATAATCCATGCTACAGATTGTGCACCAACGGCTCGGCGACAATTATTACAGTGACAATTCACACTGAGATGTGGATCGCATGTGAATTGATAGCGGATCTTGCCGCAGTAACATCCGCCTTGAATTTCGGATTGCTTCATTTACCGCTCATTTGATTAAAATCATTTTTTGTGTTTTAACCACTTTATCAGATTGAATTTGATAAAGGTAAATACCAGCACTTACCAGATTCCCCATCTTATCTTTGCCATTCCATGTAATATTTAGCCGACCTGAATTCTGGATGGTGTCCATGAGCGTTACCACATCCTTGCCGTTTATATCAACAATAGTTAGACGAATATGGGATTGTAGATATACATCAATTTCAATCGTAGTCGAGGGATTAAAAGGATTTGGGTAGTTGGGATAAATGTGAAATCTCTCAGGAATACCAATTTCTGTGTCAGGCTCAATCGCAACAGGAGAAAATATTTCATTGATGACATCCCCGGTACTGAACTCAGGAGTCACTTGTAAAATGTGGGCAGCAGTAACTGCCATATCCGGGGTTCGGCGGTAAATGGAGGTTGCCAGATTTGATTCAATTTGAGGACCCAGAGCAAGAAACATGATGTGCCGACATCCATTGCACCCATCGCCATGACCGTTAAAACCCCCATGAGAATCGTCATGGCGTCCATGGTCGTTGGTCACCAGTAATGTTGTGTTGTTGGCATAAACGGTATCTTGTTGAATGGTTCTCCAGAGAACTCCAACAATACTGTCTGCGGTGGCGATAGCCTGAGTATATGTATTCCAGTTTCCGGAATGACCGCCGTGATCCACATCCGCCAGGTAGACAAGGAGAAGTTGGGGATGGTCATTATTTATAACTTGAAGAGCCTGACCCAGCACATCAATATCCATAGAGCCAGTACTGATAAAGGTCGGCCAATAATCTGGTCCGTAGTCATTATGAAAACTTGGTAGCCAGAGTGAACTGACATATTCGAGGATGTAATAAGCATTTTGTGGGGGTGAAGTTGTTTGCTTTCGAAAATATTCAAACAAGGACGGCTTCAGCGTATATTGGGTAGAACCATCATTGTATATTGTGTCTCTGACACCTGTCCAGGCACCGCACCAAAGCGCGGGGACAGCTCTAGAAGTGTAGGTTAAAGAATCATTGTAAAATTGGTCGAGAGTGGTACCAAACTGGCTGAGACTATCCATGACAGGAATAAAAGTGTGATTAACATCGCCAAAAGTTTCACTATAGCGTGCACCATCGATGATAACTATGACCACATTTTCCGCAACCAGGAACTTGAACAATAGAAGAAAAACCAAAAAGGGGAAGAATGTATACGATGATTTATTCATTGTTTAATTTCCGTCAAAATTTGGTCATATCAAAATACTAGAGCACCACTTAATGATTAAAAATATGAAGTTTATGGCACATCAGTTTTGAAATGTGGTAACATTGTAACATGTCATAAGGAGAAACCATGAAGAATCGACTCAATTTGCACCTTGTAATTTGTTTTTTTGTATTCATCGTTACGACCCAATCAATATTCGCACAGGGTTTGGGAGGTGATCTATTAAATGAAGCCCCACTTGTGCCGATTCCCCAATCCATGACATTTGAAGAATATCGGGATATGAATCGTCGTCTGTCTGTTGGAATTGCCCTGGCAGCAATTCCCATTCCGGGAATGATTCATTATTATGCAGGTGAAAAACGTACCGCCAAAATTATTTTTGGGACAGCCATGCTAGGTATTGGTTCAATTGTAATTGGCGCCTCTGGCTTAGAAGAAGGGGATTTCCCAGATTCTGATTTTGGAATGTTGATTTTAAACGCGGACGATCAAAAACGAGAACGTAGATATGAAAAAATTCCAATTTCTATCACAAATACGGATACAACATACAAGTTAAAGGAAATATTCAGAAAGCAGTCCGGTGGTAGCGGTGGACTCATTCTATTGGGTGCTGCCCTCATTGTTGGGGATATTCTCTATGATTACATTCACGGCATTCGCACTATTGAAACAAAACGTGATCGGGTTCGCTATAAATACGGACAAACACTAGAATTTTCTGTTAAACCGACCTTAGACCCCTATACACAATCCGCAGGATTAAGTCTTTCGTGGAGTTTTTAGAAGAATAATTCTATTCGGTTCTCCATTTCAAAAATTATCCGGGATATGAGGATTTATCCACCGGGTAGCGTGGCATCGTCATGCAACCATCCTCATCGCTCAAAAGACGGTAAAGCTCAGGATCACTAAGTATATCACTGATATTTCTCTTTTCTCCATTTAGAATACACTCTGAATTCACCAGCCGGATTCCATGACTGTAATCAGCATACCAATTAACATGCCCGGAATAGAGCGACTGGATTGGCTGTCCGTTAAGTTGGTGCCAACCATAAATCACAACCTTATCCTGATTCGTTTCTATGCGGTTGGACAGGATAACATCCTTTTTATGACCAGCTACCAGTGTTCCCAAAGGATAACTCTCAATGCTCGCCATTCTCTGGGTTCGGACTATTGAGTTATGGTCAGCAAACACAGGGATTGTAACCATCTCATCACTAGGAGGAATTGGACTGGGCGCTAACTTCAAACCTGCTGCAGCCCAAATATCGTTCACCATTTTTCGTGTTATCAGGCTCATATTTAAGGAATCAGCCAGCTCTTGAGCTAGAATTGGAGTCATTGGAATTAGAAAATAATCGTCATCAGATCCCATAAGCATGTAATCAACAGTAACATAGTACGTAATATTATAAGTTGAATCTCCGATCGTTTCCACAGAAGAAATGGGTATTAACTCCCGCATAAAATTTGGCAGATTACCAGTCAAAATCTCTGCTAAAATTCTTTCTTCTCGTTCTCTTAATCCCAGAGGATTCAGTACAGCAATCAGTTCAGTACCGCTTAATGCACCGACAGGTCGCTCAGGTAGTGAAAGAGTTGTATCGACGAGCAATTCCTCATTTGGAACATCTAGAATCGGACCTAATTCATCAGCGCAACCACATGTAAGTGCCGCAAGAATAATCATGATCAATGGATATCTCATAATTTCACCTTCATTCATATTCGTAAAAGTACACAATTTCTTCCAAAAGTCCAGAATGGGCCAGCATACTCTCAACACCGCATATATTGAAGTAGATTTTGGTTGGCGGAATCACCATTGCATGATTGAATAAAAAGGTTTTACTTTAATAAGAATTTGATCCTGATCAGATCAGTGGAATGATGAAACAGTGTTGCATGAGAATTTTCAAAGAAAGTCATCGAGAGGATAAACCATGAACCATAAATTACCTTTGAGTCTTAAAATTGGATACGGAATTGGAGATATTGGCAGCAATATTTTCATTGTTGGTTCTGGTATGTTTCTGCTTTTCTTTCTAACCAACGTCTTAGGAATTGAACCGGCACTGGCAGGTTTGGCTCTTCTTATACCAAAACTTTGGGATGTGATTTCAGACCCCATCATGGGCGCTATTTCAGACGTTACCCATTCCCGCTGGGGACGTCGCCGACCCTATCTCCTATATGCTTCTATTCCATTCGGGTTGACATTTTTTTTCTTATTTATTGCTCCAAACACACAATCAGAATTCGCTACGGTTGCTTGGGTCGCTTTACTGTTCGCCTTGAGTTGTACAGCTTTTACCGTTTACAATATCCCTTATTCGGCCATGGTTGCCGAAATGACCGATGATTATAATGAACGTATGTCCGTTACATCATTCAGAATGGTTGGCTCTTCAATCGGTGTTTTGCTGGCTGGCGGATTAGCCATGCCCCTGGTGGAATTCGGTGGCGGTGGCGCTGCGGGATTTCGATTCATGGGGATGTTGCTGGGTGTATTGATAACATTCTTTTGTCTGGCTGGATTTTTTGGTACTCGTCGTGCAAAAACCATCGTAGCGATAAAACCAAAGATACCAGCCCTGGATCAAATTAAAATTGCATTTCGGAATACACCATTCAAGCTATTGATGGCGATGTATTTCCTTCAATCCATTGCAATCGGCATTTTGATGGCGGGCCAAATATATTATGTCAAATACGTGATGGGCATGCCTGATACTTATGTCGGTTTGGTTTCTGCGGTTTTGTTCATCACTGCCATTGTTTTCATACCCGTTTGGGTTCGAATCGGAATTAAACTTGGTAAAATCAGGGCTTATACTATTGGGATTAGTATCTTGACTGTAATGTTACTATCCCTATTGTTCACTCCGCCTTCACAACCCATCGTATTTTTTATACAAATGTTCTTGCTCGGTATCGGTTTTTCCAGTTTTCAACTTTTCCCGTTTTCCATGCTGCCAGATACAATTGAATTTGACGAACTCCAGTCTAACTTGCGCAGGGAAGGTGTTTTTTCAGGCGTGTGGGCGAGCGGACAAAAAACGGCTTACGCTCTAGGACCCAGTCTCATCGGATTCACCCTTTCATTGTCAGGGTTTGCAGTTGCTCCGGAACAACCAGATTCCGTAATTACGGGAATCAGGCTGATCTTTTGCCTTGGCACAGCCGGTTTATTCCTGCTTAGTCTAATTCCATTCTTGCGTTATGATTTAACAGAAAGTCGATTTTCCGAAATTAAAGCAAATATCCATTCTACCGTAAATAAATAGGAACGAAGTCATAACGATTACCTAAACTTGACCGGTTTTGCCTTCAGGACAAGACTAGTGGAGTTTAGCAAATTATTAAAATAGTAATTGGTATGTGTTTATGAGGAAGGAGAGCTTTCTGTGTCCCCCCCCAAATGGGGGAGAACAATAATGACCCACGCGTTGGTTTCACGGCAATAAGGAAAAGTGCATTGAACCTACCCATGTGGGGAGGTGATCTTGCCGAAGTCCCGACTTGTGGGAACGAAGAAAGATCGGAGGGGATAATACATAAACAATCTCATGCTATTCAGTCTGGCTTTCAATCTCAAATAAAGTTTCCGGTTGAAATAGCTCATCTGTATTAATGCTCTTTGAAAGCATTCCTCTGGAAAGCATAAAATTAACTATCACCTGTGAATACTTATAAATATTTTTATCCGACTTAGAATCAAAGACGGTCTTATTTACTTTTAGATTGGGTGCTATCAGACCCTTTAGGCCCTGTTTATATTCTTCGGGACTGATGTTTTTGATAGATGCTATAACTTCGGCTGCATTATCCGTATTTGTATCGAGATAGATTAGCGCATCAAACCAAGTTTTAAGGATATTCGTAATGGCAGCCTTATTATCATCATAGAATGATTCGGTAAAGACAAGCACATCTATAATCTCGAATGGCATTTCAGCTGAACTGAACAAAAGATTGCCTTCTTCCTCATTCAATAAGGTGGTAGCAACAGGATTAAAGCATACCAGGGCATCCACGCTTTTTTCTTTGAAAGCGGAAAGCCAGTTATCTGCTTGAACATCAATTAATTTAATAGAAAATCTTTTTACATGATTCATATGTAAAGCCCGATCGAGTAAAAACTCCCCAACTACAGTTCCTTCATAGCCTATCGTCTTGCCTTTGATTTCTGCGATGTTTTTAACATCTTTTTGACCGATGATCATATCACCGCCCATCGAATAATCTACAACCAGAACAACTTTGCCTTTGAAGCCTGATTCAATTAAGGAAAAGACTTCATCGAGTGTAAAACCTGCCCCATGGATTCTTCCATTTTTCATTGCCTGCATTTCTTCAGTGGCAGATGCAAATCTTATAATTTCTACCTGCACATTATTCTTTTTAAACAGATCAATCTGATCCGCCAGAATGAAAGGGTCGTAGCCCGTCCAATTGTTTATACCAATTTTTATTGGAGTAACCCCTTGACCAGTTTTTGAGCAGGATAAAATCCCAGCAACAAAATAAAAACAGACTGAAATAACCAAAACATTAATTAAATTTTTCATAGTTTTATCGTCCCTCATACACTCCAGACCTTGCATCATTCTTTCCCTTTAAATACACTGATATTTTCTGCAGATTCCTTATTTTATGTTCTCTTTCCACAAACATTTTCAATGCTTCAGTAATATTAATTATGATATTCTCTTTTTGCCAGACAATTTCTATGATGACTTATAATTCGATCCAGCTCTGGTTCTGACATTTCCTGTGCAATACTTAGACGATCAGTAATTGGTAGTTTTCTTAGTTCTGACGCAGGGCAATCAGATAAGGGAGGACCAAATGGACAGTCAATTAATAGACCTTGAACCCAGGTTAGTTTGTGCTCATAATCAGTTAATTGCTTCATATTTCTACCTAATATATTTGGATTAATTCTTGAGCGGGTTAGAACTTAAGAGAAAATTGGCACATCGCACATTTAAACAATATTAAATGTATATAGCTTATGCGCGATAGACAGATTGATCTTCCAGATAATCCCTCTATCTTTGTATATTTCACTATGATACATTTTGTAAATGGGGGAATAATTTTTATTTAAGTTAATATGTCAGCACTCGAATCAATTACCAAGTTTATCAGAGAAGCACAGGGGATTGACCTAGAAAATTTTCGTCCCTCCTTTATTGAACGTCGATTATCAAAAAGGATGAAATTGGCAGCGTGTACAGATTTGAGTGACTATTATACATTTTTAGTGAATAATAATGACGAGATAGATGCATTAGTAGACGAATTAAGAATTACTGTCAGTTGGTTTTATCGCAATCCTATAATGTGGGAAATACTAAAGATTAGAGTATTGCCAAAGCTTATTGATACCAGAATTAAACAGAAGAAGGAATTTATTCGGATTTGGGTAGCAGGCTGTGCCAGAGGTGAAGAACCTTTTACATTAGCCATATTGATCTATGAGATTATTAAAAAACAGAATTATAATATTATACCTCAGATATTTGCTACGGATATTGATCCGGGTGCACTAACAGTAGCTAAGTCAGGTATCTATGATACTGATGCCTTCAAGAATCTACCCTTTGGATTATTAGAAAAGTATTTCGAAAAGACCAAAGCAAAATTCAAAGCTCAACCTCTTTTAAAAGAAATTGTTCATTTCTCAACGTTTGATCTACTTGATTCAAAACGAAAAACACCCCCTGAAGCAGTTTTCACAACATTTGATATAGTTATCTGCCAGAATGTAATGATCTATTATCAAGATGTTACCCAACGAACGATATTTTCCAAATTAGCGCGAGCAGTATCTGAAGATGGTTATTTAATCCTTGGAGAGTCTGAAACTCTAATGGATCAAAGAAAGAACGAATTCGTCAAGATTTCTGACCTGGGGAATATTTACCAAAAACACAATTGATATTAAAATTGGAGCTGGAATGAAAACACCTTTTCAATTCAAACACATACGTAACCGGTTTTCTTTTTGGTTTGTGTCCGTGGCTATTGTACCACTCATTATCGCCACAATTATTATATATAATCAAAGAGTGGAAGTTATTAAGTACAATCAATTTCAAAAGTTGACCAGTATTCGCGACTTAAAAGTTCAAAGTCTGGTTAATTGGTATAATGAACGTATTGGTGATATTCAATCATTTGCGCAGGATCACGAACTAAGGACTTTTGCTGATAGTGTCATAATGGGGTCCAATGGATTAAATTTGAGTGAAATAGAAGAGATTGCATTTGATGTTCTTAATCAAAAAGTGGAGCTGTATACCGCTTACCAGGAAATATTCATTGTAGATCCGAAAACTGCTAAAATCACGCTTTCTACAAATAAGTCGAGTATTGGTCTTGATAAATCTTCATATCACTATTACAAAGAACCACTCAAAACTAATTCTGTGGTATTCACAGATATTTACCTGTCTAGAGCATTAAATAACAATTCAGGTATGACCTTCTCTGTTCCTTTAAGATGTTCGCAACATAATAATGAACATGTAACTGGCGTACTGGTTGCTAGAATTGATCTCGATCATTCTTTATATCGAATGCTTTTAAATCGAGTTGGCATGGGTGAGACCGGTGAGACACTTATTATAAATAAAGACTATTTTGCGCTCAATGATTTACGTCATTACCCCGATGCCCCCTTAAACCTTAAAATAGAAGCTGAACCAGCAGTCAATGCGGTATCCGGAAAAACAGGAATAATTGAAGCTACTGATTATCATGGAGAACCTGTTTTGGCAGCCTATACATTTATCCCTGAGATAGGTTGGGGTTTTGTAGCCAAGCAGGATCAAAAAGAAGTTTATTCATCAATAAACGCCATGGTAGTAAGTCTATTGATCTTGGTGTTGGTTTCAATTTTATTCATCTATTTGGTCAGCAAGCTACTGGCGCAGATTACAACCAAACCGATAATGGATATGGTTGATATATCCGAGCGGGTTAGCCGTGGTGAGTATTCTGCAAGACACTCGATTACTACCGTTGATGAGGTGTCCATCCTTGCTCGCATAAATAACGAGTTAGCAGAATCTATCGAGTCCCAATTGTTTATTAGAGATGGCCTATCTGAAATTTCTGATTTGTTGATTAAACATGGCTCATTAAATGATCTTAGCAATAACCTCATTCAGGTAATAACTAAACAAAGTAACTCTCAAATGGGAGCTTTGTATTTAATGAATGATGATAGCAATGTTTTTGAACCAATTGCTGCTACCGGCTATGATATTAATAAGTTAGCGAACTTCTACATAAATATGTCTGATGGTGAGTTTGGCAGGGCATTATCTACTAAGAAAATCTCCCATATAAAGGATATTCCGGAAAATACTAATTTTGTGTTTAAGGCAGTAGCAGGAACAGTGTTTCCCAGGGAAATAATAAATATTCCCATTATTGTTAAGTATGAGGTTGTGGCTATTCTGGCGCTGGCAAGTCTATCAAATTACTCTGAAGATGTTATTAAGCTAATAAAACAATTGCATCCGGTTCTAAATGTTGGATTGTCAAATATATTAGCTGAAGAAGAAATCCGGCAGGTTGCAAGCGAATTACAGGATAATAATCAGGAGTTGGAATCGCTGGCAGAAGAATTGAAAGCTCAGGCTGACGAAGTTTCTGAACAGAATGTGGAATTGGAAGAGCAACGTGAGCAGGTTGTTAATGCAAATCGCTTAAAAAGTGAATTTCTATCCAACATGAGCCATGAACTGCGTACACCGTTGAATTCCATCATTTCGCTATCTAAAGTTTTACAAGATCAGACTCGTGGTGACCTATCTGAAAAGCAAACCGGTTATCTGGGAATTGTGACACGAAATGGTAGAATTCTGCTGGAATTGATCAATGATATTTTAGACTTGTCAAAAATTGAAGCAGGCCAGTTAGAAATCTCACTTTCTACACTTTCACCCTTAAGTCTGGTAGAGGATCTACTTGAAAGTGTTCAACCTTTGGCCGATGAAAAAGGAATTAGTCTAAAAACTAATTTTGACGCTAACCTACCCAAATTAACTACTGATGAATTTTTAGTGCATAGGATTCTTCAAAATATTATTAGCAATGCAATTAAATTCACAGAAAAAGGCCATGTATTGATTACGATGAAAGCAAACAAAGACAAAGTTTTTATCGGCGTCAAAGATACAGGAATTGGTATTCCTGAAGAAAACCTGCCAAACATATTTGATGAATTCAGGCAAGTTGATGGAACTCTGTCTAGAAAATTTGAAGGCACTGGATTGGGTCTTGCTATTGCCAAACGATCAACCAAACTATTGGGTGGTAATATCTTAGTTGAGAGCAAACTAAACGAAGGTTCTACATTTACAGTTGAATTACCCATCAAATGGCAGGGAGAGAAACCAAATGGTAATCTAACATTTACAAATATAATAGATACTCCCGGATCCTCAATTGTAACGCCAGCCAATTCATTATCACCAGAAAATATTAAGTTGATATTAGTAGAAGATCAGGAACCAATAATCATTCATTTGAATTCGGTTCTGAGACAAAAAGGATACCAGATTGATGTGGCTCATGATGGGCAAGAGGCGATTGATTATTGCCAGAAAACAATCCCTGATGGAATAATACTGGATTTACAAATGCCTAAAGTTGATGGGTTTCAAGTTTTGGAAACAATCCGCAATAGGAAAGAGACAGCCCATATCCCAGTCTTGATTCTGACTGCCAAAGAACTTACCCAGAAAGATCTTAAACTCTTAAGTTCGAATAATATTCAGCAACTATTGCAAAAGGGCGACATAAATGAGGATCATTTTCTTAAAAAGGTCGCCACAATGCTGGGTATAGAGGTAGAAGTCATCAAACCCGTAAAAAAAGAAATAAAATCAAGTATACAAGCAGATTCTCATGAAGAAAAAAAATCCAATACGAATAAACCGACTATTTTGATTATAGAAGATAACTCAGATAATTTGATTGCAATAAAAGCAATCCTGGAGCCAAAATATTCTGTCATAGAGGCTACCGATGGAAAGATGGGGTTAAATCTTATTATCTCAAAGCAACCCGCCGTGGTATTATGCGACGTTATGCTGCCCAAACTAGATGGAATAGCCCTATTGAATACTGTCCGAGCAGATGAAAATCTAAAAGATATACCTTTTATAGCGGTCACAGCCAAAGCCATGAAAGGCGACAAAGAACGGATACTGGACGCTGGTTTTAATGCCTATGTCACTAAGCCAATAAATAGGGACATTTTATTCAAAAAACTTAAAGACGTATTAAAGAAATAGTTATTATTAAAAGATAATCATATTTGGGGAACAATATGCCAAAGATTCTAATAATTGATGATAAAAGAGATAATCTATTAACTACTACGGCAGTAATTGAAACTGCACGGCCAAACTTTACAATAATCACTGCGCAATCGGGTGAAGAAGGCCTTAGGGTCGCAAAAGCGGAGAAACCCGATACTATTTTATTAGATATTAACATGCCCGGCATGGATGGATTCGAAGTTTGCCGACGATTAAAATTGGATGAAGATTTACAACATATTCCTGTGGTTTTTCTCACTGCAGTAAAAACGGATCTTACAAACAAAATAAGGGGTTTGGATTTAGGGGGCGATGCCTATCTATACAAACCCGTTGATTCGGAAGAATTAATCGCTCAGCTGGAAGTTATGCTCAGGATTAAAAAGGCTGAGGACGGACTGCGCCTGCAAAGTTCCATTCTAGAGCAAAAAGTAGTCGAAAGAACGAATGAATTACAGGAGCTGAATGCTAAATATTTGGATTCTTACGAAAATGCACCTGATATGTTTGGTTCCGTGGAAGCAGATACATCAAAAATACTTCGCTGCAATAAAACATTAGTTAAGGCTTTGGGGTATAAAAAGCATGAAATCATTGGTCAACCAATATTCTTTGTCTATCATCCTGATTGTCTTATTAATGCAAAGAAATCTTTTAAACTGTTTGTGGATACAGGTGAAGTGCATGACGCTGAATTGCAGCTAAAAAGAAAAGACGGCAGCAAAATTGATGTTAGTTTGAATGTTACGGCTGTTTGTGATGAAAATGGCAAAGTGCTATATAGCAGGTCAATATGGCGAGACATCACCGAGCGCAAGCAGGCGGAGGAACAGTTGCAGCGG
>JABMOV010000163.1 GCA_013203145.1 Fidelibacterota bacterium | reverse complement strand
AAGTATGAAAATCCATTTTTAGCGGGAACGCCTGGGAATCGAACCCAGCAGACCAGGATCACTGGTCTCAACGGTTTTGAAGACCGCGGCGGGCACCAGCCTCGCAATCATTCCCAAATCTATACTTAAGAAATTTATACTATTCAGGTTTATTGAGTACCCGAAAGTCCAAACCAAATCGAGTATTTAGTTCTTGCCCAACCCTTAAAGCCTCATCACGTGAAGCATAACGCGTCACTCTCACAACATGGAGACGATTACCACCAGAAGTGTATTCGCCAATACTAACAGAATACCCGGCTTCACCCAATTTCAATTTCAAATTTTTAGCATTTGTATAATTGCCAAATGCGCCAACTTGAACCACCCAGGGGCGTGGTATTTGACTTGCAGGAGGAATTGTAATCTTGGGTTTCTTTTGATTCTCCTTTGCAGAAGCAATCTTTTTGGTCGCAGTGGCCTTATCAACATGCACCAGAGCTGGACGATCAGTATCAGTGATTCCTGAAATTCCATAACCATGAATATTTAAATCAGGGTATTTCTCTCCGAACATTTTTAAATATATTTTCGCCGAATCTTCTTCACCTGTTGCAATATAACTATTTACCATCAACTGAATAGAGCGATCCAAATGGTTTGTGTCGTTGTACTTTAATGGAATTGTTCTAAAATGTTTACTGGCTTGGGAGTACAATCCACGTGCGTATAAATATTCTGCTATTTTCATCGTAGCGTCATCAGCATATTTCGAATTGGGATAATTATTTAATATTTCACGATATAATTCAATTGATTCCTCGCCATTAATATGTACCAAGGCTTTCAAATACTTTACACCGATGTCATTTGGATATTTCAACTCCAATGCCGGTAAGTTTGATTGAACTTCGGATACTTTTCCTTCTTCAATCAACGATAAGTATAAATCAATATTTTGTCCAAATAGTATAGTAGTATTTGATAAAATTACAGAAAATAATATTGCACTTTGCAGTACTCGATACAATGGAGTACAGCTAAACATTTTCATCCTTATTCAACAGATCCGTGATCGCTGTTTTGAGTAACAATATCAATGATATCATCAACTTGTAATGCAAGTTCATTTGGTGTCTTTTGATCCAACGACAATTTTAATTTCATCAATCGTGCATGTATTGACGTGTTTTTCATAATTAAGGCATTATCGATTAAAGTTAAGGCTTCTTCTCCGTGACCTTTTTCAACCAATACATTAGCTAATTTCGAAAGCGCAGAAAGGTTGCTCCGATCCTTTTCTAATAGTCGACGATAGAATTGCTCAATTTCACTAAATCTTCCAAGATCAAATAAAGCTGATTCTATTTTCCCATAAACTTCCTGTCCATTTTCGATATCAAGCATTGCATACTTTTCCCAGCTTGCAATTGCTTTGATTAAATCTCTATCCTCTTCGTATATATCACCAATGTACTTATGGGGTAAACCATATGATGTATCCAGTTTTGATGCTTTTTGAAAAGCAGATAATGCTTCAGATTTCTTTTTTTGTCCGATTAAATCGAGACCTTCATATAATTGATATTGAGCTAATTGATTTTTATCGTCAGTATTTCTAATTCTCTGACTTAGTTTTGCTAATTGTGCAGCTTCAGCCCAATTACTATTTTCTTCTTCAAGTGATAAAAGAAATTCCGTAGCCCACAAGTTTCTACGTTGAACCTTAAGAATGAGTTCTGCTTCTTCCTTTGCGCGCCGATAATTATCAATAGCGCGATAATCCTGGGCTAATGCTTGATGGATATCTATGGTCATTTCATCTGATAAATTTGGTCTGACGGTAAGAGATTGATGAATTTTTATGGCTTGTTGCGGTGCTTTTTTCCGCAAAACATTCCCCATTTGCAAATATGCATTTACGTGGTATGAATCCTGTTTAACGACATCACGTAATTTTAATAGAGCACGTCGATCATCTCCCTTTAGTAATGCGTCCAGAGCTTCGGTATATAATGAATCCGTTCGTTGTTTTCTTTTAGGTTTTGATCGTAAAAAAACAATGACGCCACCTATAATGAAAACAAAAAAGAGAATTAAAAGAAATGTGTCAAATCCCAAGGTTAATCCTCACTGCTCTCAACGTCATAAATCCCTTCATCAATGGCGACATTACGCAAATCGTTTAATTCATCTGTTACTTGTTTGAACTTTTGAATTAAAATGCGATTTTCCGCCCTTACAGTTAGTATGGAGGCTACTGCTACGCCATATCCAATGACAATTCCAACGGTCAATGCTCCTAACATGATAATTGAAATATTGATATTCTCGTATGCACGAAATACCAAATCAATATTGGCAGAATCATTATTTTTGATGAGAAATAATAATAATAATAATACGACGATTAAACCTGTAAATATTTTTATTAATTTCATTATGCAGCTTCTTTTTTTGTTTTAATTGCGCCATGCAAACTAACACCTTTAGCATGGCTAATATCAACAGTTACAATATTTTTTATTTGGGCATCAGCTTTATCAAAAATTACCCATTTATTTGAATCTGTCCTACCCGCCCATTGCATGGATGATCGTTTACTTTCCTTTTCAACAAGAACCAGTTGTTTTGTTCCCACCAATTCTTGGTTCCGAAACAATGTGTGTTCTTTTTGCAACTGGATTAATCTCTCCAACCGATCTTGCTTATCTTCTTCTGAAACTTGATCTGTATACTGTGCCGCTTTTGTCCAAGGACGCGGTGAGTATTTAAATGTAAATGCAGAATCAAACTTGACCTGATTCATTACATCCAACGTTTCTTGAAATTCCTCTTCTGTTTCCCCAGGGAAGCCAACAATAATATCTGTACTTATCCCTACAGCAGGTAATTTATTACGAATAAGTTCGCTCATTTTAAGGAAATGTTCTTTTGTATATGTCCGATTCATCCGTTTAAGAACACGATTTGATCCGGCCTGCAGTGGAAAATGTATATAATTACATATATTGTCATGTGCGGCCATAACATCTAACATTTCTTCAGTCACATCTTGCGGATGAGGTGATGTAAATCGAATGCGTTCTATACCTTTAATTTGAGCAACAGCCTCTAAAAGATGATGAAATTCTTTCCCATCAATGGTATATGAATTCACATTCTGACCTAATAATGTAATTTCAACAAATCCGTCAGAAACTGCTAGTTTTGCTTCATTGACAATACTTGCAATATCGCGACTTCGCTCTCTTCCACGGGTAAATGGCACAATGCAAAATGAACAAAATTTATCACATCCACGCATGATGGATATCCATGCATTAATACCGTCTTTTCTACTTGGAAACAGATTATCATAGACTTCATATTTTGATAATTTTGTATCCACCAGTTGATCAGGATTGTATAATTTT
>JABMOV010000162.1 GCA_013203145.1 Fidelibacterota bacterium | reverse complement strand
GTGTTGGCATAGTCAGTACTGCAGCGGCAGAACATCTTGCTCTGGGTTTGCAGCTGGACATGCACCTCCAGCCCGATGATTGTTTCAAAATTCATGGTTCATCCCGGTGATAACAGCTCATTTTAGTATAGCAATAATATCGGTGACTGACAAGGAAGGAACGTGCTATAATCTGGGTACAGGATATGGGGCTGTAGCTCAGTTGGGAGAGTACCTGAATGGCATTCAGGGGGTCGTCGGTTCGAGCCCGATCAGCTCCACTCATCATGTTATACTTTGTATATATAATTTATAGTGCTTCACGAGATAGATATTACATAGGACATACAAATAATCTAGATAAACGAGTTGACGAACAAAATAATGGCTATTCATCTTCGACAAAATCAGGAACTCCTTGGAAATTGATGTACACTCAACAATTCAGTACTCGAAGTGAAGCCATGAAAAGAGAGCATGAAATCAAATCGAAGAAAAGTCGGAGTTATATTGTCGTCATTGCGAACGTAGTGAAGCAATCTAAGCAACGGAATTCAGATTGCTTTGTCATCTCGATCATTCGAGACTCCTCGCAATGACATGCTTAGTTATTACACATTCATGAAAGCGTCATAACACTTGAATCAACAAATGCATCGTTTTATTTTGCCGACCTTATGAAGTCAATACAACAACTAAATGAACAAATTATCACCTGCCGCAAATGTGAACGATTGGTGACCTTTCGTGAAAAAATTGCCAGCGAAAAACGCAAACAATTCATGGATTGGACTTACTGGGGTAAACCCGTCATCGGATATGGTCACGACAATGCAAAATTATTAATTGTTGGTCTTGCGCCAGCTGCCCATGGAGGAAATCGTACCGGAAGAGTATTCACAGGTGATAAATCTGCTGATTTTCTACTCATGTGCCTCCATACTGCCGGGATGGCAAATCAACCCAATTCGGATCATCGTGACGATGGATTGAATATCTATGATGGGTATATGACGCCCGTTCTAAAATGCGTCCCACCTGGAGATAAACCTACTGCAGAAGAATTGCGTACCTGTTTTGAATATTTTACTCTTGAAATGGCATTATTAACACACGTGAGTGTGATATTGACGTTAGGGAAAATCGCTCACGACAATATTCTAAAATATTATCAGGCTGAGTATAGTATTAAAAAAAGTGACTATCCATTTGGACATTTCAAGGAATACATTTTGCCGGATAAAAAAGTTTTAATATCGTCATATCATCCCAGTCCAAGAAATGTCAATACAAAGCGATTGACAAAGGAGATGATGTTAGAGTTGTTCACAACCATAAAGGATCGATTATGAGGCGTTTAGCGGGTTTATTCTTCATATTGTCAATCATGATGGCGCAAGATTCCACACTGACTTTTGACAAAATATACAAAGACCGACTATTTACCACAGCAAAAATGGAACGATATACCTGGTTTCCTGGCGAAAATGCTTATTTAATCACTCAAAAAGACACATCAAATAACGGCAAACATTTTTACAAGGTTGATATTGTGGATCAAGATACGACGCTATTTATTCCCAGTGATGTGACCAGCGGAAAAGATGCCCCTAAAATGATGATGAATTTCAGTTTTTCACTGGATGGCAAAAAATTATTAGCACAAACCAGTATGCGGAAAATCTGGCGACATTCACGTGCAGGGCAATTCATTGTGATTGATTCCGAGACTCAAGCAATGAATTCTATAGCTCCTGGAGAAGAATTACGGAATGCAAAATTTTCACCCAATAGCCAATATATTGCCTATGTAAAAAATGATAATAATTTGTACATCTGGGATTTAAATAAAGATAAAGAGAAGCAGATTACCAAAGATGGATCAGAAACGATTCTCAATGGACATCCCGGGTGGGTTTACGAAGAGGAATTTCGACTCTACGATGGATATCGATGGTCACCCGATAGTAAAGCCATTGCGTTCTGGCGCGAAGATCAATCCATGGTGAAACAATTTCATATGATCCATGAAATGGAAACATATTCTGAAGTTGAATCCATCTATTATCCGAAGGCGGGTGAAACAAATCCTGTCATGAAAATTGGTGTGGCATCTCTAAAATGGGGTCGTATTCGTTGGATGGATCTTGGTGAAAATACAGATATTTATATTCCGCAAATGGATTGGGTAGCGGCTGAAAACACCATGGATGGCAAACAAAAACTGGTTATTACCTGGCTTAACCGCAAGCAGAATCATTTAGAGTTGTGGGTTACAGACCCGAAAACGGGGCAACATGAAGTGGCTTACACAGAGGACGATACCTGTTTTATTGAACTCACGAATAATACCCAATTTCTTGAAAATGGTGAAATTTTATTAACTTCAGAGCGATCAGGATTTCAGCATTTGTATAAAATTAATCCTCAGACAAAAAACATGGAGCAAATAACAAATGGAGATTGGGATGTCTCTGAAATTGTTTTTCTCAAAGATGAAAATATTTATTTCTATGGCACAAAGGATGGGGCAACCAATCGCAATTTATATTCCGTATCCTTGGAAGGTGGAAACGTAAAAAGACTCACGGTGGGAGACGGGCGTCATGAGGCAAATTTTGCACCATTGGGAGATGTGTTTGTGCATGGACACTCGGCGTGGGATAAAGCTCCCGTAATTACATTACGACAGTCTGATGGTAAAGAAATCCACGTCCTGAAAGAAACGGATATGACTCTTTATAAAGATTATGGGTTTGTAGCTCCAGAGCTGATGAAGATTCCTACGCCTGATGGTCTGAAACTGGATGGGATGATAATGAATCCATCCGATTTTGATCCAACCAAAAAATATCCAATTATTATTAATGGTTACGGTATGCCGGGGACAAAAATCGTGCGCAATTACTGGGGTAAGAATTTGAGTCAATTGCTGGTAAAAGAAGGATTTATCGTTTTCGCGTTTGATTCGCGCCATCAATCGGGATATGGTAAAGCCCGAATTAATTTAGGGTATGGTGACGCAAGTAAATGGCTTATTCAGGATCATAAATATGCTATTGATTATCTTGGATCACTTGGATATGTGGATACCAGTCGTGTGGGAGCCTGGGGTTGGAGCGGCGGAGGCTATTTCACGGTAATGGCTCTTACCAAAGCGCCGGAATATTTTGATGTGGGTGTAGCAGTGGCTTCAGTAACGGATTGGAAGTACTATGATACAATTTGGACTGAGCGGTATATGAATACTCCACAAGACAATCCAAACGGCTATATATCCTCATCTGCGTTCACTTACGCGGATAAGCTAAAGGGTAAGCTTCTCATGATTCATGGCTCCACGGATGATAACGTACATACTCAGAATACGACGGTTCTTGTTAATGAGTTTGTGCGATTGGGTAAAGATGTGGATGTATTTATTTATCCTGATCGTAATCATGGAATTTATGGTGGGGGAGCAACCTATCATGTTTTCAAAAAATTAGTCGACTATTTTGTTGAGAATCTGTAATTGCACAAATTGAATTTGGTCTGACAGTTACAACACAGTAATTTTGCCCGCTTTTTTACAGCAATTGTCTTTGAATCTGAAGTGAGATTGCTTCGTCGTCCCGATAATTCGGGATTCCTCGCAATGACAACTGATTGTTAAAATATGAAATGGGGCCATCCGGCTACGTTGAAACTACAACGGACAAGTAGTTCAGTTGGGAGAGCGTCCCGAAGGTTTTCGGGAAGGTCGTTTGGAAAAAGTTTATTGAAATAAGAAATGGGGCCATAGCTCAGTTGGGAGAGCGCTTGAATGG
>JABMOV010000161.1 GCA_013203145.1 Fidelibacterota bacterium | reverse complement strand
TAAACCAACTACAAAGTGGAATGACCATAATGTTGCCACAAATCCATCTAACCCATTATTAATCATAATGCCTGCAAGGAAATCAACAATTAAATACGTTATCATATAGACAAAACCAATAAGCGCAATGTGAAAAGCCAAAGGTTCTATTGCTTCGGTAGAAAGGGACAAATGTCCGGCAACCTTTGGTGTTCCTTCTTTAATAACACCCGTCCTCATATCATTCGAAATATGATCTATATCTTTAATTAAGGCAGTTTTCTTTCGACGAATTCCCCAATTAATAAGGGCCATTCCAACAAAAAATGCATATAAATATCCTATTGCTGCGAACGTTAATCCTACCTGAGCACCACCTTCAAACCCAAATTTTTCCCAACTTCCGGCCAATGTTGCAGCTAATCCCGGTCCCATACCAAATCCTAGTGGAACCACTAATCCAATGCCAACGAATAAATCAGGCTTAATTGTGTATACTAGAGCAAATGCTACCGACAACCCAATTAATCCCTGAATTAAATAAGAAATGAGTGAAGCAATACTTTTACTTAGCGGACCTTTTCCCCAGTGCTTCTTTTCTTGTCTGAGTCCCAACGAGATAAAGGTTAAAGCCAATAAATGATATACATAAAGAACGAGTCTTTCAGACTGTAAGTCGATGAGGCCAAATCCTTGAGAGCCGACAATTAATGCCATAGCGCCACCAATAAAATTATTTGGAATTAAATAGGTCTGAAAAAACTTTATATATCGACGCATTATCGTTCCAATGAGAATAAAGCTACTCAAATACAACATATCCAGAACTACTGATTTTAAATTGACGTCAAGATCCCATGGACTCATATTAACTCCAGGTTAATGAAAAAACTAATAATTGAAAAAGGCTTATTAGAATAAATATCCTAATCCGATATACAACCCACTCGAGCCATCCTGCTCATCTTTGGCCATACCATAATCAACTGCTATAATGAAATTTTCATTTATAGCAACACGGAATCCGCCTCCATACCCGATATGAAAAGTGTCATCTTCCCTTACTACAAGTAAATCAATAACACTTGATGTACTGTATTCATACCTCTGATACACTTTTCCACCATCAATAAACGAGTTTAGTGCAAGATAGAAATTTTGATTGGCTAAGGTAAATCGGGCAAATTTCCACCGCAGCTCAATATTTCCGTAAGCAACACCATCTCCAACGACACGATTCCTTAGAATACCACGGAGGGTTTTTGATCCACCCCATCCATCGGTGGTTTTGTACGTACTATGGACGTATGGTAGCATATAAAATGGAATATCCCCTGAGAGTTTCCCCTGCATTCCAACTCGATAAGCCAAAGATAGACTTTTATCCTTAAGCGTAAAATATTGCCGATGGGTGAGCACGTATTGTGAGTATGCGCCACTTTCAGAACTGGCAAAAAGAAACATGGCTTCTGACCACATTCCTTTCATTGGATTCGGTTCGTTATCGCGAGTATCATAAACAATTCCAGCTTTTACTAAATTGGTGCGACCGCCTTCTTTTTCATCAGAATCGATCCATCCTTCATCGACATATATATCATATAATGTGTTCACAGAATCGGGAAGGGGATTCTCGTCATTCCCTTCATTTAAACTTTCTACGTCAACGGTTCCAATTGTCGTCCCGTAAGAACCAATACCAGCAAACCATCGCGCATTATTCAAAGGCAGTTTATTTTGAACATCAACCGTTGTTCTGAGCAGTTCTCTGGCATGCTTATAATATACTCGTGTAGCGTATAGAGAATTATCGTCCGCATCGTCTGTTAATAAGGAATTATATTCGACTTCATATCCATTAAATCCATAAAAATCCAAGGCCTTTTCTGTTAAATATGAAAGATCTACGGTAACTCGATATCCTTTATTCAGAACATTTTTAAAATCCAAAAAAGCCACTTTTTTATCACTACCTTTTGTCGTTCGAGTCCATTCCAAATAAACAGATTTACCATAACCCGGGTACAGAGATCCATCCCCATAATCATAGAAATTTAGAATTGCACCATACAGGAAGCCTGTATCTGTATCATAAGCGACAGCTGGTATTCCGCCAAAACTCCACCCTGTTTTTCCACTATCCTGTGCAATACCAATTGTGAGCAGTAAAACTGAAAATGTAAGTACAAATAAACTCCGTTTGATCATATCAACCCCTATTAATTACGATTTATGAAGTGTAAAGAATAAATAGTTTAACGAATATTTTATCATTCCCAAACAAAAAATCCCTTAAATGGGTTTTCGTGTACAATGAATAATATTATTAATGAAAAATTAATCGTTAATATCGATTAATCCCTGTTTGATCGCATACTTGGTTAATTCAACCGTATTATGCAGATTAAGTTTTCGCATAATATTTTTCCGGTGGGTTGTAACTGTATTCCCGCTAATAAATAATTGGGCTGAAATATCCGTTACCGTTTTTCCTTCTGCGATTAATTGCAATATTTCGCGCTCCCGTAATGATAAATCGTGTGTTGCTCCCCCTTTACCGTGCCATTCAGGGTGAACGATATCATCCACCAGAACTTCTGAAACTGACGGACTTAAATATTTCTTACCTGCCATGACCATACGAATCCCTGCCGTTAATTCATTAACAGCATTTTTCTTAAGGATATAACCGGAAGCACCAGCTTTAAGGCTATTCACTACATATTGCCGAGCTCCATGCATAGATAGCATTAAAATTTTTGTCCCAGGATTTACTTTTGTCGCTCGACGTGTTACATCTATTCCATTTAAGCCTGGCATAGAAATGTCCATAATGGCAACGTCAGGTTTTTTTTCACTAATTAAGTCTAATGCTTCCTGTCCATTTGAAGCTTCGCCAATTACATCAATATCTGTTTCATCTTGTAATAATGAAACGATACCTTTTCTCAAAATGGTATGATCGTCCGCAATAATTACCGTAATAGATGCCATAGTTACTCCTCTATTGGGATCGTAATTTGTATTTCAGTACCATCCCCAGGTTTTGTTTTTATATATATTTCGCCGTTTACAAGTCGCACTCTTTCCTTCATTCCAAATAAACCTGCGCTCTTCTTCAACGATTCTGTCTCTGTGACTGCTTCATAATCAAATCCATCGCCATCATCTTTTATGGTAGAAAGAATGTTACCATCTTTTCTTCGAATAATAATATCAACATTTTTTGCATTAGCATGGCGAGCAATATTCGTCAATGCTTCCTGAGTGATACGATATAATACAATTTGCTGATCCGAAAGTAAATATTCATCTGTCAGCAGGTAGTCTAAATTGACCATGATTTCATTTCTTTTAGCATAATGTCCCACATACCATTCTAACGAGGATAATAATCCTAATTCATCCAGCATGGATGGCCGTAGCATTAACGATATGTCTCGGATACTTTCTTCACTAGTATCGATCATTTGAATTGTATCAGTTAATTTTTCCAATATGCTTTTATCAATATCTACATTCAATTTTGAAAGTGCTTTGGAAATATTGATTTTCATTGCAGTTAAAGATTGTCCAAGATCATCATGTAATTCCAAAGCAAGACGGCGCCGTTCTTCTTCCTGAACATAAAATAGTTTTCGAGATAACAGTAACAATCTTTCACGATGTAATATTAATCCGTCTACGGCACGTTTTCGACGAATTATACTGGCAGTTTGTTGACATATTGTACTTATTCGATTGATATCGTTTTTGGTTAATGACACATTTCTGAATATGTGAATTAGTGCCCATACTTTATCATCTGCGATTAACGGAAAAATACTCTGGTGTGCAATTAACGATGTCAAATCCTCATTTTGTATTGATTGGATTAATTCCTCATTGATCCAGTTACCAGAAGATTTCACAATATCATTCGTAATGGATTCCTCAAAAATATCAATATTAATAAACTGAGGTTTATGCTTTGTTAAAATATTTGAATGCACTCCATTATCACGAAAGGACAATTCGATTGAAGGGATATCCTTAGTTTGGTTTTCTTTAAATATTTCAGCAATGGGACTGACAAAATTAAAATAATCAATTTTTAATATATTCTTTTCTTCAACAGGATAGCTTAAAATAAACCCGGTACAAGAAAATTGCTCAAAAAACCAATGGCTGATTCTGGCATAAACATTCTCCAGTTTACCCGGTTCATTGATGATTGAATTCACATCATTTATTAATGTTAAATCATGTGACTTCTGTTCAATTTCCAAGCGTGTGATATGTAATTCTGTAATATCTTGAAATGTCCCGACGGCACGAACAGGGATTCCATTAGTATCTTTTTCTACTCGTCCTTGGATAGCTATATATTTCTCTTCTTCATTGGGTCGAGAGATATTCGTTTGAAATTTCCATTCTTTTGACGATAATAAATTTTCTTTTTCATTTTGTGGTATTAATGAATTGAAAATATCTTGCGATACATTTTTGTGTGATTTGTCTCGTCCTAGAATATCATATACAATGTCTGACCATTTTGACTTGTCACCAATGATGTCCCATTCCCACCTACCCAATCCTGCAATTTGTTGAGCTTCTTGAAGTTTTCTTTCACTCTCTATCAGGGCATCTTGAGCCATTTTCTTTTCAGTGATATCCTGAACCATTAGGATCACATTAATCAGTCGTTCACTATCATCAATTACAGCAGATATAAACGTTTCCATCCATAAATAATGTCCATCGTTATGTTTAAGTCGGCTCTCCATATAGAAGCCTTCTGAACCAGCATTTATCACAGATGGAAAAAATATTTCGGAGGCAATCCAATCATCAGGATGTATAATATCCTTAAAAGACAAATTTGTTATTTCATCTAATGAATAACCCAGCATTTTTTCCAATGCCACATTGCATGAAGTAATTTTACTTTTGGCATCCATTAAAAAAACCGGAACACTAGAGTATTCAAAAATATTTTGAAATTGTTTTTGAGTTTTATTCATTTAATGTAATTCCGTGCCATAATTTTAGTATAGGTAACATACAATCACCAGTATGATTAACATTATTCTTTATTTCTGTCAGAAACAAAAATGCCCGCTTGATAACAAACGGGCATTAGACTATTTACTGGGAAGCATGAGTGTAGATTATATTAAAAATCCCACTTTAAACCAACTGTTGGAAATAATTCCCAAGTGTCATTTTTCATAGGGAAATTATATTGGATATGTGCTTCACCACCGATGGAGGCATTTTTTGAAAAAGCATACCAAATTTGGGGTTCACTAAAAACCACCCAATCTTTTCCATCAGCAGCAGAGTTATCCGCCGACCAAATATCCACAAAACCAGTGAATATTAATTTTTCATTCAACAATGGTTTATACCACACACTGGTAAATTGTATGTCTGGTGAGTCAAATCCAACTTGCTGGCGATAGAGGATATCCACAGTAATTGGCAATCCCGGTAGATTAAGTTGCTTGCTGATTCCTGTTAACCATACTTGACCTAACCCACCAAATGATGTGGTTAGACCATCATTATATTGTACTGTGCCTTGAAAAATATTACTAAACGGTAGGTTTACATACCGTGCAATTTCGAAATATGCGAGTGATACACTTTTATTTCCGGTATCATTGTATTCAAAATCAATGAACCAAAATGTTGAACCATAATCATCCGGTTTAAACATTTCTAATGTTGAAACCAAATGGTGTCTATCACTATCCAATTCGTATTGTAACTGCAGATTTTGACAAAAAACAGTACCAGCAAATAGAATCAGAAAAAGTAAGCTTTTGAATATCATTTAATATTATTCGATACCTAATAATTCTACTTCAAAAATAAGCAATTGATTAGGACCGATTTTTCCGCCACTACCTCGTTCTGCATATGCAATATGTCCAGGAATGTATAATTCCCATTTTTCACCAACACGCATGAGTTGTAATGCTTCTGTCCATCCTTTAATAACACCGTCTACACGGAATGATGCTGGTTCTCCACGTTCAACAGAGCTATCAAAGACACTCCCGTCCAGTAACCGACCTGTGTAATGGACCGTAACTTTATCACTTACAACTGGTGACGGACCGTCCGCTGAGGTCAGCACTTTATACTGAAGTCCACTCTCGGTCTCAACTACACCATCTTTTTGTCCATTTTCAACTAAGAATTCGTCGCCAGCTTTTTTATTATTCTCGGATTTCATTTTAGAAACGTCTTGTTGTTTTTGACGTAATTCATTTCTAAAAGAGGTTAATACGGCACGCATTTCTTCTTCGTTAAATAATGTTGAATCGCCTTTATATTTCGTCGTAAATCCTTGGACAAATACTTCTGGATTTACATCCACGGATTGTTGAGTAAAGCTTGTTGCAATATCCATCCCAATGCTATAACTAATTGAATCGATATGTGTCTCAATGGCAACATCGCCTATTGATGCAGAACCTTCATTCTTACTGCAACCAATAAATGCAATAAGGAGTAATAACGGTAAAAATCTTTTCATGATCTTCCTTTCAAACGGGGGTTAGAAAACCCGCGAAGTTACGCTAACTCCTTTGGGTTTTGTGAGAATTTTATACGTTCGTATTATTGATTTTTATGAAGTTTGACAGCCGTGCCATATACGAGAAGTTCGGCAGAACCGGTCATTATCATGGATGTCTGAAATCGTACAGCAACAATACCATCAGCTTGGCCTTCTTCGGCTTTTTGAATCATACGCTGGAGTGCTTGTTCCCGAGCTTCAGCCAACATTGAAGTATATTCCTTGATTTCGCCACCAACAATTACACGAAACCCGGCCATGATATCCCTGCCAATATGTTTAGCCCTAATAGTATTGCCAACAACAGTACCGATATGTTCTGTTATTGTATACCCGGCAATGGTTTCTGATGTTGCGATTATCATGATTCAATATCACGAAATGGTTCATCATTTTTAGCTGCCTGTGACTCCTGATAGACCGAATATAACATCAGGAAAGCCCCAACAATTACTGCAACAATTGCTAATCCGGTTATTGGATGAGATACTAAAAAAGTGAAAATATTTTTCACGAAGACGAGTACCAATATAGCGGCTCCGCCAATTATGAAATAAATTCCAGTTTGTTTCATTACAAGACTCCTTTGTTCAAGGAAGTTTACCACAATCAATAATTTGATGCCATAACATCTGAATTTGATTACTCTTTTTTTATGGTTTTTTTATGATTATATCGAATTTAAATAATAACTTTTATTATGGCGATTTATCAAATGGAATCCTTAATCATTCAATCTTTCTATGGCGGATATGATCAAAATTTTGTATACCTAATTACTGATAAGTTTTCTGGGGAACAATGCCTAATAGATGCCGCTATTCCATTTTCCAACATTGAAAAGTTTATTCCTGATAATCTATCATCCTTACTAATAACCCACAGTCATGGCGATCATATTGCCTATCTTGATGATATATCTCATGTTTTTACAAGTATAAATATTTTTTCATTCTCCCAGCAGAATTCGACGAAATATTCTGTCCAAGCAATAAGAGATAGCCAAATAATCAAGCTCGGCAATACCAAAATAAATGTATTGCATACGCCTGGACATTTCCCCGATTCTGTTTGCTTTTTAATTAATAATGCTCTATTCACAGGTGATACACTTTTTGTTGGTCGCACAGGTCGTACAATTTCACAAGGAAGTGACG
The DNA here is from genome assembly GCA_013203145.1 of Fidelibacterota bacterium. Lineage (GTDB taxonomy): Bacteria > Fidelibacterota > Marinisomatia > Marinisomatales > JABMOV01 > JABMOV01. The sequence continues at coordinate 4,714 of JABMOV010000161.1, read as the reverse complement.
TCAGGAAACTTTATCAATCGGTGTATTCAAAACTACTCACTTTGCCAAAAGATACTCTTATATTCCCGGGGCATAATTATGGCCCAAAACCAACTATAACTCTTGGAGAAAACATCCAAATCAGTCCATTATTGCAGGCTATTAATGAGCAGGATTTTATTGCAAGAATGGATCAATATGAAGTTAATCGATGAAGAGGTAATAAAATGAAATTTTCTACACTAATACTATTATCACTTATTTTCACTTTCTTTACTTTTTCATCTTGTACCAAAGATGATTCATGTACTGACTGCGGTGGTGGACTCCAAGATGGATATGTATATAAAACTGTTACACAAGATGATATTGCAGAATTAAGTACCCTTGGTGTTAAACTCGATGAATGCATCCAGTTCAAAGTAGATTTCAATGAAGATTTTGATCTGGAAACGGTTACTGTAGTTGATGATTGCTGTTGTGATCTATATGAACTTTAATGATTATTGAAACTCTTTTAGATAAAACACCACCAAATTCCGCCGTAATTGGTCTACATGGGTACACCGGTGATGAACATGTTTTAAAACCTGTAATAATTGGAATAAAATCTCATCATACAAAATGGTTTATTCCTCGGGCTCCCTATAAAAATCTAAATGGTCAAGGAAATACCTGGTTTACCGGAAATGATAGCGATGGATGGAAATTTCAGGATTCATTTGATCTTCTCAATGAACTATTAACTCAAATCCTTTCAGAAGGTTTTCCTAAAGAAAAAATATTCATCCTGGGTTTTTCGCAAGGTGCTTGTTTAGCAATGGATTTTATGGTGAGAATGTCATTTCCAATTGGAGGCATAATACCCATCGCTGGATTTATTAAATATTCTGAACGATTTAAACATGACGCTACCAACCAAAGCAAAAATACTCCTGTTCACCTTTTTCATGGGGAGAAGGATCACATTGTGCCTTTTAATGAAAGCGAAAACTCAATGGAACTATTCTCATCCCTGGGGTATGATGTTTCTTTGACACCCTATAAAGCAAAACACAAAATTTCAACCCGGATAATGCAAAGTATCCGATTCATTTTAGAGAAAGAATAAATGCACCCATTACTCGACAAAGAAAAACAGCAACAAGCAAAACAATACGAAAAAGAAAAACGCATTTTGGGATTGATCGGATCAATCATATCAATTGGTTTCATACTTTTATACCACTTCACCGGTTTTAGCCAGGGAATGGCTTTCTATTCAAATGATGTATCCATAATTCTTGTGGTAATATTTTATCTCTTAGTATTTTTATTTTTATCCACATTACTTGGATTACCTTTAGGATATTATTCAGGGTATATACATGAAAAAAAATGGGAATTTTCAAATCATACACCCAAAACATGGTTTGCAGATGAAATTAAATCATTCGTCATTGGTCTATTCCTTTTCCCACTTCTTCTTGGTTTACTATTATGGATAATGGCATTTTCACCAGATTATTGGTGGTTAATTGCTGGATCAACCATGGCGTTGATTGGAATTATTTTTGCTACTCTTTTTCCCGTTTTAATCCTCCCACTCTTCAACAAATATTATCCTATCGACAACGAAGAGCTTACATCTCGGCTTGAAATTATTCTTAATAAAGTAGGTCTTAAACCAAGTGGTTTTTTTGTTGAGGATATGAGCAAACAGACAAAAAAAGAAAATGCATTTTTGGCTGGGTTAGGTTCCACCCGACGGGTTGTACTGGGAGATAATTTGTTGGCGCAGATGACCGTACCAGAAATTGAAAGTGTGATCGCCCATGAAGTAGGCCATTATAAATACAAACATATCTGGAAAAACATTGGGATTGGCGCAATTCAACAAATAGTTATGTTTTATATACTTCACCAAATAATGATAGTTGTATTTCCACACTTTTTAGAGTCTACGCGTTGGAATCTTGCCCTATTCCCTATTTTTTCATTGATTTTCAGCGTTCTCTCAGGGATTGCTTTCTCCCCCCTAAATATGGCATTATCACGATACTTCGAACGGCAAGCTGATCGCACATCACTTGAGTTAACAAATAACAAAATAGATTTTCAGAAAGCGATGGCAGGATTAGCAAATCGAAATCTTTCGAATGCTTATCCATCAAAATGGATAAAAATGTTTTTTTATTCCCATCCGCCCATTGGGGAGCGATTAAAGTTTGCAGAAACTTTTGAAGATTAAGCATCAAAACCTAATCCTTAAAGTATTGGATATTTGATCTATAATCTAAATCGCTTTTACATTGATGGCTTTATCGCCTTTTTGATCAAAATCCACATCAAAGGCAACACGATGTCTCGGTCGAACGCCACGCTGTTGAAGATAGTCTCTTAATCCACTCACATGTAAAAAATAGTCTTCTCCGTCATCTCCAGTCACAAACCCAAAACCTTTAAAACCATCGTATTCTTTTACTACCCCAGTTTTCCTATATTCCTCCTAATTACTATCAATTTAGTCTGAAATAATTTTTGTAATCAGACCACTTTCAACAACTTCAAAATATTGGTTCCTAATTGAGACATTCGTATTCAATTCATGCTCAAGTTCTGAACCAGAATGAAATTCCTCAGATTATTCCTCAACATTCATTACTAATTCAATAAGTTTAATCATTTGCCTAATCCCTGAAGTCAATATTACACTTTCAAAAGACAACTATTCAATTCGCTGCAGGTCAATACTATACAATTTGGAGAACATAATGAAAAACACAAAAAACAAAACAGATAAATTGAACACTCCCTGGGCTTGTAATTGCCTATATGTGGTATTTGTATTAATGCCCATTTGGATGTTTTTTATTATAATCTGAACCTTACCTTAATATATTATTCCGGACCACATTGGTCACCATTTTTTCTTGTATATTTCTTGTAATAAATCACCCAAGTATAACAGAATTCTATGGACAAAATTGCAGTATCCGAACTTTTAGAATCCAACATAAATGAGCATGGAATCCATCATTTTAAACGGTCACATCGGGGTTTAGATATAATAATCCCGTCAGCCATTACATGTTATCATGCACATTACTAGACCAGAATTAAAATCCAAGTTGGATATTATTTAGTATATGCGGTTTTTTGTAATTATCATAATCCTATCAGTCACAACCCCCTCATCAGCCCAGACACATTACACAACTCAAGACAATTCAAAAGCCGTTCAGGTTGTTGATCCATGGTTTGGATTTGACAAGGTTCAGCATTTTACATTTTCATTCCTCTGGACATTGTCATCACAATATATAATCGAAAATAAAATGGAGATTGACGACAACAATGTAATATTTTTATCTAGCGGTTCGGCTTTTTCGGCAGGATTATTAAAAGAGTTTTACGATCAACGTAAACCTCAGGGATATTTCAGCAAAAGAGATTTAGTAGCCAATAGCTTGGGAGTAATGTGCGCCGTTGCTGTAATTATGATGTAGTTAATATTTCAATGGTTTTACGATAACGATTTATACGTTCAGCTTTCTTTTCTTTAGGTTCAACTGGAATTCTATTTGGATCTAAATTATCATTTAAATCGGCCAATTTTATTTTAGTTGCCAACATGGAGGATTTTACCCGATCAATATAATTTAAATACTCTTCACCCTCTCTCTTCGATAAACAATCTATTGCTCTAATAATTTTTTTGGAATAACCCATTGATTCTAATTCGGAAACTGTTAGAGGTGAATCTTCAACGACATCATGCAAGACCGCCACGATCTGTTCAACATCTGTATCCATAGCCTGCATAACTCTCATGGGATGGAATATGTAGGGTTTCCCGACTTTATCTACTTGTCCGGTGTGTGCTTTAATAGCTAATGCAATCGCATCATTTAATGAAGGGTTTGGCATTTTCCGTCTTTTATCTCATTGACAAATTACGTATTTGATGACTTACTATTTAAATAGGATTTATCCCAGTATTCTTCTGGATTCTCTTCCCCATTGATATATGGAACTGCTGTATCGTTAATAAACATCTTTTTACTCTTTCGAACATATATTTTATTTGAATCTGGGTATTCTGCAATATCCTTTTTGTCAAGAGTTGAAATTACTAGAAATTAAAAATCTGCATCTGTATGATTATAAAATTGATGAGCTCCTTTTTCATCGGGACTAAAGTACACCAAGTCGCCTTTTTTTAATTCACGGTATTCATTATTTTGACGCAATATTGCTTTTCCGTCTAAGACCAAGAATAATTCTTCTTCAGAATGATGAAAATGATATGGACAAGAAAATTTCCCTGAGTGTAGAATTTCAAGATGAAAACCTAACTTTTCTGTTCCCATTGATTTAGCAACTTCTGCTGCTTCCCCCTGGTATTTATCGCCCAAATTCCATTCTTCGTAATTAGCGTCGTTTATATTAATTATGTTTTCCAAGTCCATTATTTATCCTTTGTATTTGAATTCGAATATATAATATTCCAGTAAGAAGCCAAAAACTATTAGAATTAATCTGAAAAACAAAAAGCCCGCGCCATGAAACGAAGGTCTTCTCTATAGATTCAAAGTCGCGGTGTCCTTATAAATCGGGAGAACTCCCGATCCTCCCGACATAAGTTCATATGCATTTACTTTTTCCAATAAAAAAGCCCCACTTAAACAGTAGGGCTTTAGTGTCGAGGTGGAGAGATTCGAACTCCCGCCCCCCTGCTCCCAAAGCAGGTGCG
>JABMOV010000160.1 GCA_013203145.1 Fidelibacterota bacterium | reverse complement strand
GAAATTGGTGTGGCATCTACAAAAGCATTTACTGCGCAAGTTAGCGTATTAACAATGTTAGCATTAGCTATTGGTAGGCAGCGCGGATTGTCATTACAAGACGGCTTACAAGTCGTGCAAGCCTTGGCAAAAATAAGTGAAAATGTTCAAATTATTTTGGATAATAGTGCTCAAATTGAGAAAGTAGCATGGGAAACTCAATATGCTAATAATTTTCTCTATTTGGGGCGAGGATTGAATTTTCCCGTTGCACTTGAGGGCGCTTTGAAATTAAAGGAAATTTCCTATATCCATGCTGAAGGATATCCTGCAGCTGAGATGAAACATGGTCCCATTGCTCTGATAGATGAGCGTATGCCAGTCGTCTTTCTTGCACCTCACGATCGTACTTATGATAAAGTATTATCCAATATTCAGGAGGTTAAAGCACGACGAGGAAAAACCATTATTGTAACCGATAAAATAACATCAGATATTGAAGCATTAGCGGATTATATGATTGAAGTACCCTTCACACATCGTATTGTATTTCCGATTTTAGCTTCTATTCCATTGCAATTACTGGCATACCATTTAGCGGTCTTACGTGGATGCAATGTTGATCAACCTCGTAATTTGGCAAAAAGCGTAACAGTTGAATAATAAACGAATCATTGTAATCATTTTTTTCATGGGTATTGGTTTACTTTCAGCCCAGGGATGGTTTCGTCAGAAAACAGTAGAAGATCGCTTTAATAAGGCAGTTGAATACTACAATGAGGGACGTTTTGGTGCAGCTGAATCCGCGCTTAGTAAAATTGGAGCTAAAGGTGCTGAAGAGTACCAAGAAGCAGTGCAATTAATGTTGATGAAGTCGAAGTATAGATCTGGTGATTTTGATGGAGCGCGATCGGTTGGAATATCTTATATCCATAATGTGGATTATACAGATTATCAGCATTTTATCGTGGAAACTTTGGGTGATATTTTTGTTGAAGATGGAAATTATTCTGCAGCATTAAGGCAATACTTAATTGCACGTCGGACATCAAAAGGTGATAATGTATTTACTCGGCGATTGAATGAAAAAGTAATTCATTTATTTGGATTAAATATTTCCAAGGATGTTATCTCTGAATTATTTGTGACAGAAAATGATACTGTGAATCAAATAATATTGCGTTTGGTAGAAGCATTTCAAGAATTAAACCAAAGTAATCCTGAGCAGGCAGCCCAACAACTAAGTTATGTGTATCCGGAATATGTGCCAGACGAATTATTCGCAATTTATGAACAATTAATTTTGGCATCGTATCAAGAGAAATCAACGATAGTTACAATTGGAATTGTTGCTTCGTTAACGGGGCTGGATAGTAATGAAGGAAGAACCTTCTTACGGGGAATACAGCAAGCCTTCAAGCACCATCTACAGGTGGGACATAAAGTAAGTTATATTATTTTAGATAATGTAAGTGATGAAATTGAAACTGCACGGGCCATATCCGCTCTGTTGACAAATCCTAGCATAACGGCTATTGTTGCTCCATTAGGTGGTCGGGATGCTCTCATCGCAGCAAGTATGGTAAATAATAGTACTATACCCATTATAATACCAGCATCCATGCAAGATGGTCTTACTGATTTATCTCCAAATATTTTTCAATTTAATTCCAACTTATCCATGCGTGGAGTGTTTGCCGCACGTTATGCAATGCAAAAATTGAATGCAACATCAATTGCAGTTATTGCACCAGCCGATGCGTATGGAAAAACATTGGTAGATGCTTTTATAAAAGAATTGGATATCAATGGTATCGTGCCTGTGAGTGTAGAATGGTATTCGGAGGATCCGAAAAATTTGAAAAGCGAATTTACATCAATACGGAAAACCGCATGGTCATTGGTTCCTGAAGAAAATACGGATGAACAATATTTTGGTATGGCATTTGATAGTTTGGATGCACTTTTTGATGTCTCAACAGAAGATTTTTTCGATTTACCAGAAGAGGGAAACAAGAAAAAACTGAGTCGATCTGATTCAACAGAAATTGTATTAGAAACAATACAAGCATTGTATATTCCTGCTCACGCAGCCGAGGTTTCATATCTCGGGACACAATTCCCTGTTTATAATCTAAAAACGACTATCATTGGAACAGAAGGTTGGAACAATTTGGATATCCTTAATGAGGGCTCGATAGGCCCGCATGTTAATGGAATGGTGGTTGTTTCCAGTGAATATCCTAATGAGCGTATCGATGAAGTGTTGCCTAAGAATATTTCAAATCCATCGGTATTTTACTTAGGTTATGATACTGCTCAGATGTTATTACATGTTGCAGCAAAAACGCATAATGATCCAAGCGCTTTTGCGATGCAGCTATCAAATGTGGATGGTATTCATGGAAAATTTCATTCATATTCTTTTGACAAGTCGCACAAAAATGTGAATACGGCATTACATGTACTGAAATACGAAAACGAATCATTTCGGGATCTTGGTTTTTTTCAAGGGGATTCTTTGGCGAAAACGTATTATCCTGCTCCTTAGTTCATGAATGAATCAATAATTGATTATTCAGGATATTTTCAATTTCCGGGATTAACTGCTCTATTCACTAAAAATTCTTACCCCTTTTCCCCACCTGAAGATCGCTTGGAGCTTACAAAAATCGCAGGATTTTCTTCTGATCGATTGGTAATCCCAAAACAAACCCATACAAATCATGTACTGGTCGTCGATGAACCAGCTTTTCTACCAGACACGGATGGTGTCATCACCAACAAAAGAAACCTGATATTGTCAATCCAGGTGGCGGATTGTATTCCAGTATTTATAGCAGATAAATCGACCCAAACAATAGGACTAATTCATGCCGGCTGGCGTGGTGTAACCAACGGTATTATTTTAGAAACCTTGAATAAATTAGAGAGCTTGGGAACAATTTTTAACAATACTCAGGTATTACTTGGACCCTCAATAAGAAAATGTTGTTTTGAGGTAAAGGAAGACGTGCTCAATCATTTCCCAACCGAATATCGAAATACTGATGATCAAGGTCGATATTGGATTGATTTACAGTCGATGGTTGTTGACCAATTAATCGGGAGAGGAATATTGGGAAAAAAGATTGCAGATGTTCACCAATGTACAAAATGCAAAAACGATCAATTTCATTCATATCGTCAAGAAGGTGTATCCGCAGGGAGAATGGTTGGATTGATGGCTATTAATTGACGTGTGATGGAAAATGGTAGATGGAAGAAGTATCCAACTTTTTGATTATATAAATATTTATACTAATTGAATATTTAACCTCTTTATATAAAATTGTACAATGTAATACATGATTTGCCTACAATATAAATTTTATTCATTTGATTTTCTTTTTTAGTCCGAGATAACCAAATAAATTAACGGCTCATTATTTCAGATTATGACATTCATAGACTCAATCATATTAGGCATTATTCAAGGATTTACTGAGTTCCTGCCAATCAGCAGCTCTGGACATCTTGTCCTAGGGCAACGGTTACTAAACCTTAATATGCCCGGCAATCAATTAGAGGTTGTGATGCATATGGGGACTTTGCTCAGTATTCTGGTTGTCTTTTGGAGCGATATCCTATCGATCTTGAAATCATTACTGAATAAAGAAACACAGCTATATGTTCTTACGATTGTTTTTGCAACAATCCCTGCAATAATAGTTGGACTAGGATTTAAGGATCAAATTGAAGTTATATTTGATTCGGTAATATTGGTTGGAGTGAATTTATGTGTTACCGGCATATTTCTCTGGCTGACAAAATATTTATCTCGTATGGATAATAAGATATCGATGAAACGTGGAATATTGGTTGGGATTATCCAAGCTATAGCTATTCTCCCAGGGATTTCACGATCTGGCAGCACGATTTCAATGGCGTTATTTTTAAAAATTTCGCAAAAAGAAGCTGCAAAATTTTCATTTCTATTAGCAATCCCTGCGTTAGCTGGAGCGGGTATTCTTACTGCTATAGATGGAATGAATAACAATGATCCCTCGATGTCAATTCTTCCATTAGCTGCTGGTTTTATATCTTCGTTTATAGTAGGCTGGATATCACTAAAATGGTTAATGAAATTACTTAAACAAGGGCAATTTCACTGGTTTGGTATCTATTGCTTCATAATTGGAATATTAACAATACTCTTTGCCTAAATCGTAATGAATCCAATTACCATAACATTTATTATATATTTAATTATCATCATGATAGTTGGAGTCATCACTGCAAGGATGACCAAAAATATAAATGATTTTGCGTTAGGAGGTCACAGGCTAGGTCCAGTAGTTATTGCATTCAGTGAACGAGCCTCTGGAGAGTCTGCATGGCTAATCATTGGATTACCAGGTGCTGCCATGGTTGCTGGTTTACTACAATTATGGACGGTAGTTGGGTGCATTACAGGGATTATTTTATCATGGCTCATCATTGCAACACCCATACGACAAGCCACGGAACAATATAATGCAATAACGCTACCTGAATTATTAGCAAAAAAATATGATGATGAGAATGGGACGATTCGTTGGTTATCATCAATAATTATTACATTTTTCTTCACATTTTATGTGGCAGCACAATTTTCAGGAGCCGGAAAAGTCTTAAATGTGACCTTTGGTCTCACTGAAATACAGGGAATGATAATTGGTGCAATTATTATTGTGTCTTATACAATATTAGGCGGTTTTCTTGCAGTAGCCTGGACGGACTTGATTCAGGGTATTATCATGATTGGTACTTTAGTGATTTTACCAGCAGTTGCTTGGATAGAATTTTCCCAACTTAACATTAATGATTCCGTATTTGATTGGTCGACTTTATTTGGTGGCCATTCAGGTATAGGCGCTCTTGTCGGTGCAGTAGGGGGATTAAGTTGGGGATTAGGATATATGGGCCAACCACATATCATCGCTCGCTATATGGCAATTGATAAAACCGAACATATTAAAATTAGTCGACGAATTGCTGCCGCTTGGGCGATCCCAGCATTTTTTGGTTCAATGCTTATAGGTTTGATTGGAATAAAACTTTTATCTGCAGGTTTATTAACAAATGAAAGTGATGCTATTGCCAAAATAATTAGTGACCCTGAAAAATTGATGCCATTGATGGCGACATCTTTATTAAATCCGTGGGTGGCGGGGATTTTTATTTCTGGAGCCATTGCTGCAATGATGTCCACAGCAGATTCTCAATTACTGGTCAGTACAACAGTATTGACTGAAGATGTTATGAAGCGATTTTTTAAAAAGAAAAATCATTCAATTGACTTATTATTCATTGGTCGGATTCTTACAATTGTTATTGGTGTTATCGCATTCATTTTTGCATGGAAAACAACAGATTTAGTCTTTGAGCTAGTATCGTACGCATGGAGCGGTTTGGGAGCATCATTTGGACCTGCACTTTTACTTACACTGTGGTGGAAGAAAACTACAAAAAATGGAGTAATTGCCGGGTTGATAACTGGAGCCATCTCCACAATTATCTGGGCAAATATTGATACATTGCAATCCCTTATTACAGAAAGATTTGCCAGCTTTGTTCTGGCATTTATTGCAGTAGTACTATTCAGTATTATGGACAAAAAGAATAAATGAATAAAGATTACGGAGATGCTATTCGATCGATAGAGAAGGGTCAGACTGATCCGCTCTATTTTCTTCGCGGGGAGGATCGGTTTCTACAGACATTTTTTGTTAAAAAGATTGAAAAGGGAATGTTTGGAGATGGAACTGCCAATATTTCCACACTTAACCCTGATGAAATATCTTCTAAAGAAATTATCGAACGATTAAATAGAACTGATTTATTTGCATCAAAAACAATTTTTGTATTACGGCAACCACAATTGATTCGTGGTGCTTATCGTGATGGTCTAATGGCATACTGTAAACATCCACCATTGACGAATTCGCTCATCATTCTCCATAATGAGTGGCAAGCACGGACAAAGTATTTCAAGGATATGGAAAAAATGAGCTCGAGTATATCTGTAAGTACTCCGTTGGAACCTGGTATGAAAAAATGGACTGGTTACTTTTTTAAGGAGCGTAGTCTTCAGGTTTCAGGAGATGTTATACAAACTATAGTTGATATGGCCGGCGACTCGTTGGATCATCTTCAGAATGAAATTGAAAAAATAAGTATCTCTCTGGATAACAACGAAATTGTTACCTCAGAAAAGGTAAGGCAATTTTCTGGTTGGCAACGTGAACATCAGCGTTGGGAATTCTTCATCGCTTTAGGAGAAAAGAAATTCCCGAAAACGATATCCCTGGGAAAGACCTTGGTTACACAAAATGAAACGTTAATCTCATTAATCTATGGATTGACGTCATACTATATTGAAATGTGGTATTTAAAAAAATCAATTGGAACTTCTCAATCATATCCGGGTTATACTGGATTACCGCCGTCAGTAATGAAGCGGTTACCACAATTCGCAAAGTCAGTAACAACTAAGGAGGTTGAACTTGCGCTATATCTGTTGTCAGAAATGGATATACGTGTGAAATCCAAAACCGTCGATGATGAAACAGAATTACTCAAATTTCTCCTTAAAATCCAATCTGCACATGGTTAAAGAGTACATTTATACTGACGAAGAATTGATTGCTCGATTCCAGCAAGGGGATGAGCAGGCCTATGTTGAACTGGTAAATAGGTATCGCAACAGGTTGATGGCTTTTGTATATCGGTATGTAAACGATATGACACAAGCTGAGGATATCGTCCAGGATACGATGGTCAAATTATATACACACCGTCATTTTTATAAAGAAATCGCAAAGTTTTCAACCTGGATATACACTATTGCCGGGAATCTAGCTAAAACCGAATTACGTAAAAAGAAACGGCGCAAGGTGACATCGCTTAGTCAAATGGGAACTGATGATAAAGATTATGATTTGCCAGCCGTTTTTCAAGAATCAGATACCGAGATACAAGGTCAGTTTACTGAGCAACGATTACAAGCGGCAATCCAAGAATTACCTCTTCATTTTAGAACTGTCGTCATCATGCGAGATATTCAGGAACTTTCTTACGAAGAGATTAGTAGAATTGTCGACGTTCCGTTAGGGACGGTCAAGTCGCGAATTAATAGGGCTCGTTTACAATTACAAAAGGCTTTAAAAGAATATAGATAAATACGGAGGTCTGCTTATAAGATGGATCGCTATCAGTTTGAAGATTTAATATCTGACTACATAGAAAACTCTCTCAGCCTTTCCCAACGGAAAGCATTCGATGCATATTTGGTATCCCATCCTGAAGCGCAGGATGAAGTCAATTCTCTTCGTGATACAATGATGACTATGAAAAATATGAATGATGTAAAGACATCTCATGCCTTCATGTCAAAACTTAAATCACGAATAGCACAAGAAAATATCCAATCCGTTTTAACACAAAAACAGGAAAAGACATTTTTTGGATTTACGCCATTATATGCTTCAATATTTAGTCTAATGGTCATTGCGTTGGTTTTTACAGGGATACAGTTTGTTCCAAACGATCCTAATGTTAATCCTACACGAAATATGCAATCCCATATGGCTGAACAAACAACAAATTCACCTGTCAAGTATCAGGCGCCAATAGAAAGAACATCCTCAGACATGTTAGCTGAAGCGCCGGAGGATAGCTTGATTGATGATTCTCAGCCATTGCGGAATAACACAAATTTCAATGATGGAATTCAGCTAGTAAAGAATCCGCGATAGTTTAGAACCAGTTATTTTATTATCCCCGCGATCACCGTAATTTTGATCTCGGGGATTTTTATATGGATTTCTTTAATAATTCTATTCGATTTCGCTATGTCCTAATCGCACTTGTTGTGATTGCACTCTTTGCGGCCATTTTTGACCAACAAGAGTCATCAGTATCATTTATTATCCATTGGGTTTTGGTTATCGGATTATTGTTTTCGTTAATTATTCATTATTGGTCTGATAATATCAAAGATGAAGATTTTGATGAAATAATTATAGAAAATACTGCCGATGACCAGTCGGCTGATTACGACAATTCACAGCAATTATATTCCAAATGGCTATTAAATATTGAAAAAATGATAACCACATTAAATAAAGATTATCAGGTTGGTATTTATTTCTTAGACCCTGCAAGTGGAAATATGGTCAAACAAAATGATTCGAATGCATTATTTTTATCCACAATTTCATCAGATCACGAAATAATTTCTAAAATACTATCGAGTAACAAATCAGAAAAATTTCAAGAAAATGAAAGTCGTGACCAGTGGGAAGGCATTCTAGAAAAACAAACATGGCGCGGGAGTGAATGCATCCTTGGACAAAATTTTTTATACCATGACGCTCCATATGGATGCATCATGATTTATGTGGATCATTTTACTAAAATTGAAGACAGAGACGATAATATTCTTTCACAAATAGGGAAAACATTTGAATTGGGTCTCACCCAAATGGAAGAAGTTGAGTCAGTTGAGGCACTGCATCATTATAGTCAACGAGTGTTTAGTCTCTACCATAAAATCAACCATGATACTTCTCTGGATGATGTTTTTCATCAGTTCGGAGAGGTCTGCAATCAATTGTTCAAGTTTGATGCATTTACTATCTCTATCAAAATGCCATCTGATAAAAGACCCATTGTATATTATTCAATGGGTGAAAATTCCGAATCCTGGCAAGGATTAAATTTCGATTTACAGCAGACCATCCATGGCTATTCAATTTTCCAGGAAGACAAATTAATTACTAAAAACTGGCAGCATGATTTTTCAGAGTATTCCCGATTTGGCAGGGATGACCAAAAAGATATGGAATATCTATCTGTTTTATCAGTCCCAATTGTTTTACATCAGCATGGTATTGGTTCGGTTGTGCTTGAGAAAAAAACAAATGTTGGTTACACAACCATAGATTTACAATTATTAGAAATGTTTGGTGAAACTATCGGGTCTATCCTAACCTGGATATACCAGTATAAGTCCACACATAACGAAGCTTCATTCGATTTTCTTACTGGTTTATTGAATAGAAAAGCATTTTTAGATAGATTTATTCAGGAAATTCAACGGGCAGTTCGATTTCAACAAAATTTAGTGTTACTCGTACTTGATTTAGATAAATTTAAAAATATTAACGATACTTTCGGGCATTTGTATGGCGATTATATGTTACAGACTGTCAGCAAACTTATACAAAAAAGTGTCCGCGATATTGATGTTGTTGGTCGATATGGGGGTGAAGAGTTTATTGTTATATTGGTTAATACGTCAAAATCACTAGCGGAACAAGTAGGGAAACGAATTGTACATAGTATTTCCACTTACGAATTTGAGGAACATGGAGTTAAATCAGGAATTACAATTAGTGGCGGGATGGCACAATTCCCGGGAGATTCTGAAGAAAAAAGGGCATTGGTGAAACTTGCAGATGAAGCATTGTATGATGCAAAAAGCCAAGGAGGGAATAGAGTAATCTTGCATGGAAATTAAAAACGAGAAATATTTTAGTTAAAATAGGAAATATGAAAAATAAAACAAAAATAATTAATCAGATTTTAATAATAATTATACTTTCGCTTGTTGGTTGTAGTCAAAAGCCAGTACCTACTCCGGAAGATTCAAAATCAAATAATTTAGAAGAGCAAGAAGACGTAAATACTGAGGCATTGCGGATATTTATGGATGGGCAATTCCAAATGAACCAAGGTGATTATGCTATGGCCATCATTGAGTTTCAAGATGCTTTGGATGTTGACCCCACAGTTGCTACAATCCATGTTTCTATGGCTGAATGTTATTGGAATTTGGGAAAACTAAATCGTGCACTACTGCATCTGAATCGGGCTATAGAATTGGATTCAACTGACGTTGATGCCAGAGAGCGATTGGCCCATTATTACATTCTCAAAAAACAATTCGTCAATGCTGAAAAAGAATATAATAGTTTAACTGAGATTGATCCTATAAACCCTGATTACATCTATGCTTTGGCAGATTTAGCGAAAATTCAAGAGCAATACGATAAAGCAATTTCATTGTATGAAAAAGTCTATGCCATGGATGCCAGCGCTTTATTTGCGTTGGAAACTGCAGCAAAACTTGCATTAAGCTTGCAAAAATTTGAAAAAGCAGAAAAATTGTATAAAGAACTGACGGAGATTGATACAGAAAATGCCAGTTATTGGCATGTGTATTCCAACCTTGTTTTGTCTCACGAGGATTATGATGAAGGAATAATAGCACTTGAAAACTATGATCGTATCAAACCTAAAAACATCGATACAGTAGGCCGGATTGGTTCACTATATTATGAAAATGGTGACCTGGTTAAAGCACTTTCATTTTTCAAACAAGCACTTGAGTTGGATAGTGCAAATGCACTTACCTATCACTATCTATCATCGATTCTTCGGGAGCAAAAAGAATTTGATGAGGCGCTAATATATGCTCAAGAAATGACAATAAGATTTCCTGAGAATTCCCAGGGATACATTAATGGAGCATTAATCTTTCTTGAAGAAGAGAAAAATCTAGATGCAATAAATCTATTAGATCCAATAGCTGAAAAATTTATGGATGAATTCGTTATCCAATATCTTTTAGGGTCAACGTATTATCAACTCAAACAATTGGATGAGGCAGAAATACATTTAGATAGGTCAGTTAAAATTTCACCGCACTCCAATGCCGCTTGGCATTTATTAGCTATTGTCTACGATAATGTAATGAAATTTGAAGACTCAGATAGTATTTATGAGAAACTAATCCGTGAAGACTCAACTGATGTGCAAGCCTTTAATAATTATGCATATAGTATGGGAGAACGATCAGAGAATCTGGAATATGCATTAAAACTATCAGAAAAATCAAACAAACTTTCCGTTGATAATGCAGCATATCTAGATACAATGGGTTGGATTTACTTTAAAATGGGAGATGTTGAAAAAGCGCTTAAATATGTTCAGCAATCCGTTGAACTTGATCCTACCAATTCAGTGGTTTTAGAGCATTTGGGAGATATTTTAGGAACAGTTAATCGCGCTGATGATGCACGTGCATATTATGAAAAAGCCCTCGAGTTGGATAATAATAATGAACGAATTCAGTCCAAGATTAACGAACTATAGACTATTTCTAATATCACTATTATTTTTTGTATCCTGTTACAAAAAACCCGATATAGTTCCAATAGATCCAATACCTGTTTCGCAACCTACATTTGATAGTTTGGTTGAAGAATTTTCTATCTGCCGTGGCGATGGAGTTATTATAACTAAAGGATCTATCTCTGGAAATCTAAAATTCCATTTTACCGCAACTCCTGAACAAGCATTCATTGAATTCAAAGATTTATTAGGTCGATCTGTCATTGAAATTCATTTGATTGACGAAAATATTTTGGCATATGATGTTCTGCGAAAGCAGAAATACTCTCATGAACAATTGGTTTCAATAATGCCTATCCTTGAAGTATTTTCGGCGAATGATTTTCGAAGTACATTATGGGGTATTGAACCAAAAATTCCCAGTAGTAGTGCACTGGAAATAATTGAAAGTATGGAAATAGAATCTGAACCAACACCACAGGGTATTCTTGTTCGTCGAATTGATGCAACGAGTATGGACAAAGCACAAAAAATGGTAATTCAGTTTATTAATAGAGAATTTGGACTATCCTATCCTGAACTTGAAAGACGAATGACTAAACATGGCTAAGAAATCAATATCCATCGTTATTCCTGCGTATAATGAGATTGAATCACTTCCTGAGCTTGTAAATCAAATCCAAGCTGCTCTCACGGATTATCCCAAATCTGAAATAATTTTCATTGATGATGGATCTACTGACGGAACCGTAGAATATTTAACTGAATTAGGAGAAACTACTCCGAACATCCATGTCATCATATTTCACCGTAACTATGGAAAATCAGCTGCATTAGCAGAGGGCTTCAAACATGCCACTGGGGACTATATTGTTACCATGGATGCCGATTTGCAGGATGATCCTGCCGAGATAGAAAATTTGGTCACAAAACTGGAAGAAGGATATGATCTGGTTTCTGGATGGAAAATTGACCGAAAAGACCCCTGGACAAAAACGTTACCGTCGAAAGTGTTTAATTTTGTTACCAGATTATTAACTGGAGTAAAAATTCACGATTTTAATTGTGGGTTAAAGATTTATCGTAGTGCTGTAGTAAAAACCATTGAAGTCTATGGCGGCAGGCATCGGTATATCCCTGCCATGGCTGGTCAGAAAAAATTTAAAGTAACTGAAATTGCGGTAAATCATCGTGCTCGAGAATTTGGTGTCACGAAATATGGTGGGTCTCGTTTATTTCATGGCTTTTTTGATCTCCTCTCTATCTTATTTCTTTCAAGATACACGCAGCAACCCATGCATCTTTTTGGTATTTTTGGTTTGTTAAGTGTTCTTATTGGAAGTTTTGTTGAGTTCTATGTTGTATTTCTCAAATATGCCATGGGTAGTTCATTCCAACAACATGTCGCATTATTATTATTTGGTGTTATGCTTATCGTTGTTGGTATACAGTTCATTACGATGGGATTGTTGGGTGAAATGATTGCTCAGAGTTCACAAGGTCAGGAAAACCGTGTGCGAAAAATTGTAAATACTCCATAATGACTATCCAATACAATTGTCGTCACTTCAATGGATACATCCCTTGTGCACCCCACAAAGAAAAATGTGTAGAATGTAATGAACAGTGCAAATTCTATGATAAAACTGAATGCAATATTTTAATTATTAAACTTGGGGCGATGGGAGACGTTGTACGTACTACACCGTTATTGCATCGTATTAAAAAAGAGTTTCCCACAGCAAAAATATTTTGGTTTACTGAATACCCCAGTGTTGTCCCAGTTGATGTTGATGTCATTTTACCATACAATGCAAAATCGTTAGAATGGATAAAAGCGACTCATTTTGAGTGGGGAGTAAATCTGGATAAAGACCCTGATGCATGTAGTATTTTCAAGAATTGTGATGTAAAAGAGCGATATGGTTTTATACTAGAAAATGGAGTACCGACTCCGGTCAATGAATTATCCCATCACAAATTTCTTACAGGTATTTCAGATACAATTAGTCAGAAGAATACAAAGCATTATATGCAGGAGATATTTGAAATATGTGGTTGGGATTTCGATAGAGAGGAATATATTCTCCCGAAAATGGTAGTTAACCAATCCGTCTCAAATTCTCACTTTTCTGGAAAAGTTATAGGTCTAAATACAGGATGTGGAGGGAGATGGAAGACACGATTGTGGCCCGAGGAAAATTGGACTAAATTAATTATTTCTCTGCAGCAAAAAGGATATGATGTTGTTGTTCTTGGTGGACCCGAAGAAGATGAAAAGAATATTCAATTGGCAGCAAAAACACATGCAAAATACTTTGGCGTTATTCCAATTCTTGAATTCCTCTATTTGATGTCAAAATGTAACGCAATTATTACTGCTGTGACAATGGCAATGCATTTTGCAATAGGATTAAAAATCCCTTTGGTTTTATTTAATAATATATTTAATCCGAATGAATTTTATTTTTACACAAAATCAGAAATTGTAAGTCCTGATACCGGCTGTGAATGCTATTATACCCCAGAATGCAAACGGGAGAATCCCTGTATGAACGATATTACTGCCGATCAAACCTTGGCGGTAATCGAGAAATTACTTAAATAATGAACATTGCCATGATTGGCACATTCCCTCCTTATCGTGGAGGGATTGCCCATTTTAATTCAGCATTATACAGGACACTTTCTGAGAATCATATAGTTACTGCATATAATTTCATAGTTCAATATCCTTCGATTATATTTCCAGGAAAAACACAATTTGAAGAAGGATCTCCGATTCATGAAATTCCTTCGAATCGAGTTTTGAATTCAGTAAATCCATTATCCTGGATAAAAACTGGAAGGAAAATTGGGAAACAAAAACCAGACCTGATTCTTTTTAAATATTGGATGCCGTTTTTTGCTCCAGCCTTTGGGATGGTATCTCGGTGGATAAAAAGAATTTCGCCCTCTACAAAAATTTTAGTCATTTTGGATAATGTTATTCCACATGAATCAAAGTTTTGGGACATCCCTGCTACAAAATACTTTTTTAATGTTGTTGATGGCTACGTTGCTATGTCAAATTCAGTTAAAAGTGATTTACTTTTTTTGTATCCGCAAGCCAAAGTAACAACTTTGGCTCACCCCGTATACGACATCTTTGGAAGTAGTATGGACAGAACGACAGCAAAACGAATACTTGGATATAATTCGACAGAAAAGGTAATTCTTTATTTTGGTTTTATAAGAAAATATAAAGGCGTTGATTGGTTAATTAGGGCGGCCGACATCATTAAAAATGAATTATCTGATTTCAAGATTATTATTGTTGGTGAAAGTTATATTGATACCAAACCATATACGGATTTGATCAAAGAATTTGGGTTGCAAGATATCGTTGATTTGAAAATTGATTTTATTCCAGATTCTGATGTATCCACTTACTTTTGTGCTTCTGATTTGGTCGTATTACCCTATAAATCTGCGACTCAGAGCGGCATTGCTCAAATTGCATATCATTTCAATCGTAGTATGGTTGTAACCGATGTGGGTGGGTTGGCTGAGATTGTCCCTCACGGAAAAGCAGGGTTAGTTGTAAAACCCGAAGTAAGTGAAATTGCGAATGGAATTATTTCATACTTCCAAAACTACGATCAGCAGGAAATGGAAACATTTGTCGAATCCTACAAAGAAAATTTTTCATGGGAATATTTTTGTGATGGATTAATAAGGTTTAGTTGCGAAAACAGGGGAAATACCGATGGATAAAAAACATCAACGTATGTTTGACGAGCAAAAGTGGTATGCAGAAAAAATAATAAATGAATATTATGGAACTCCAAATTATAATGGAAAGTCAGTGTTAAATATTGGATGCGCTGAGGGCGGATCATTACAATATTTTGCAGAAAAGGGTGCCAGTTGTTATGGGATTGAGTATTCAACATCGAGATATGAAACAGCAGTATTAAATAATAAGAGTGAAAATATCACTTTTATTAATGGCGATATTATCAAAAGTGATACATATGATGATTCTATCGATACTAAGTTGGATTATATAATTTTGCGTGATGTAATCGAACATTTACACGAAAAATCAAAAGGCTTAAAGAACATATACAATCTTCTTACAAGAGATACTGGTCGTCTTTTTATTTCATTCCCCCCCAAATACTCACCGTATGCTGGACATCAACAAGGATTAAAAGGTCTTGGAAAAAGCCCATATATTTATTTGTTACCAAATCCATTGTATAAGTCCTTCATGTGTATTACGAACCAAAATACTAAATCAATCGACACAATGTTAGATACAAAAAAACTAAGAATTAGTATTTATGGTATTGAAAAACTATTTAGGCAAATTGGGTTTAGAGTGTTACAAAAAGATCTATTTTTTATTCGACCCTGTTATCAAAAACGATTTGGATGGCAACCAAAAAGAAACCAGTTAGCACAGATACCATTATTTGACGAATTACTTACGTTGGGTGCTATATTTATTCTAACCAAATGAAAAAAGTTCTTATCATAACTTATTATTGGCCACCAGCAGGCGGACCAGGTGTACAGCGAGTACTCAAATTCGTTAAATATCTTCCTGAATTTGGAATTCAACCAATAGTTCTAACAACGGCTGAAGGAGATTATCCTGCAATTGACAATTCGTTGGAAAACGAAATACCTGATTCAGTCAAGGTTTTTTATGCCTGTGGCTGGGAACCTTATAAGTTATACCGAAAATTTACAAATCAAATGTCGGATGAGAAAATTCCAGTAGCCATATTAGCCGATAATGAAAACATATCATTTAGAAAGAGATTTGCTAATTGGATTCGTCTTAATTTATTTCTTCCAGATGCCCGAAGATTTTTAATTAAACCTTTTGTAAAAAAAGGAATAGAGATAATTAAAAATGAAAATATTGACCTGATCATAACTTCCTCGCCACCACATTCCTTTCAAATAATTGGGAAAAAATTGAAAGAGAGAACGAAACTACCCTGGGTTGCTGATTTCAGAGATCCGTGGACAAAAATATTTTATTACCAAAATCAAAAAAGACTCAAAGTCGCTGAAATTATTGATAATTATTATGAAAGAAAAATTCTTGCGTCAACAGATATTTTAATAACTGTTAGTAATTCTTTTCTAAATCAATTTACAACATCTAAAGCTCCAGCTATCGCTTCAGTAATTTATAATGGATTTGATGAAGATGATTTTTCCTTTTTAGAGGAGAAGATGACAATAAAATCTGATACTTATACTATTATGTATTATGGTAATATGATGAATAATCAAGTGTGTAAAGGCTTTATACAAGCATTTAAAAATGCTATCGATAGATACAAAAATCATATAAATATAAGTCTAAATATTATTGGTGTAATTCATCACGAATTTAAATCAATCGTTAATAAATATAACGTACAATCAAATGTAAAATATTTTGATTATTTAGATCATTCGAAACTTTTGAAAAAAGCTTCTGAGGCAAATTTATTATTACTGATTATCAATAAAGTTCCAGATAATCTAGGCATTTTGCCTGGCAAACTTTTTGAATACTTGGGTTATGGATTACCAATTATTGGTATTGGCCCCACAATTAGTGATGCTGCAAAAATATTAAACGAAACGGAATCAGGAAAAATGTTTGATTATAAGGATATTCAAGGGATGGAAAGATATATTTCGAATAAGATTTCCAATAAACAAATATCTTTAAATAGAAACGTGGCTAATTATTCAAGAAGAAACCAAACAAAAAGGCTAGCTCAATTAATAAAGGATTTATTGGATTAAATAGAATTGTGAAATGTCTGATCCAGTAGTTACGACCGGTAGAGTTATTTACTTAATTCCTGTGATTTATGATTTTCACTTCTAGAAGTGTCAGACACTAATTTTGATACACCAACATGAAATTCAGGAGATTAAATCTCACGCATAGAGAACTTCAACTTTGCGAAGAGAAACGAATTAAATTTGCCTAATTATTATTTAAGTGTCAGTAACAACTTTCAAAAAAAGGTATTAAAAAGAAGAAAAGCGAGAATTGAAATATTTGCAATCAATATATTTTCAATGCGGAGCTCCTATAATAATTTGATAAATTAACCGCATGCTTCCTAATGAAATACTAAAATCCGAAATATCAAAGTAGATCTAAGCAGAGATAAAAATATCTATGATTAGGAAAATTCAAGATAGTGTCAGATATTTTAAACAAAAAAAATATCTTGAAAAAGATATACATGATTATATTGGTTTACCGGAAAAAATATTTAATGATCTTGAAGCAGTATTTGTCCTTTCAACAGGTCGGGCAGGCACAGATTTATTGACGAGACTATTCAGATTAAACAGAAATAATTTTGTATTACATGAACCTATCCCCGATCTTGTTTATGCAGCTAAAGGGGCTTACAATCTTGGTCAGCAAGGGTTGGTAGCACGCAAGCTAGGAATTACTAGTAGCCGTTATCATCTATTTAAAGAATGTTATTTACGAGGTTTGGTATACATTGAAACCAATAATAAATTAACCTTTTTTGCAGACGCACTATATGATTTATTACCAAAAAGTCGTTTTATCCATCTTATAAGAGATCCCCGTGCATTTGTTCGAAGTGCAGTACGTCGAGGATACTATCAAGGTCATGATTTTGATGATGGACGGATTACTCCACAAAATATAAACGAGGAAGAGTGGAAAAACTTTTCTCCGATTCAAAAAAATGGTTGGTTATGGAATGAAACTAATATGGTAATTGAAGGTTTTATACAGAAGTTTGATACTAATCGAATACTAAAGATATACTCAGAAGATTTGTTTAAAGATCCAACTACATTACAGCATATTAGTGGATTCATTGATCAGCCACCCTCGAAATTAAATCAAATTGAGAAGATATTGAGAAAACCAGTCAATCAGCAGTTAAAGAATGACTTTCCATTATTTAATAAATGGGAAATATCCGCCCAGGAAACACTTAGATCAATTACTCCTTTGGCAATAAAGTATGGGTATTGGGATATTTAGGACATAATGATTAACATTACAAAATCAAAAAAACCAATTATGCTTGATATTGGATGTGGGAAAAGTAAAATAGTTAGTACTAATTATAATGTTATTGGCATTGATCTTTGGGACAACTCGGATGCTGATCTTAAGATATCTGCATTTGATTTACCTTTCGAAGATTCAATGGTTAACCGAATCTATTCCCGTCATTTTTTTGAGCATTTCAACTATAACGAAATTGAAACACTGTTTAGTGAATGTTTCCGTGTATTAAAAGATGGTGGTGAATTTGAAATTATTACTCCACATGTTAGTTGTATTTCTGCCTTTCAGGATCCTACTCATATAAGTTTTTTTACTAAAAAGACATTCTCAAGGTTTCAGCATATTGGTTTTGAAATATTAAAGACAGAGTTTCACTGGTTTCGAAAACCCTATAAAGGAAAATTTAACAGATTGGTAAGGATATTAAATTATGTTATCAACCGCTATCCAAATATGGAACGATTTTCTGGAATATTCGGTGGTATATATGAAATAAAATGTTTATACAGAAAGAATCCAAATTATATTAATGAAAAATTTATCATGGGCTCTAAAATTAATGAATAACATTGATCCCTTGAAAACTGCAATAATTATTGTTACATACAATGCACTAGATTATATTAAAAAATGTTTTGTATCACTATTCAAACATACTTCGATTGACCATGAAATTATTGTAATTGATAATGCTTCTAATCCTGAAACTCAAAAGTATCTTGATAGTTTACATGTCTCAGGAAAAATACAACTAATAAAAAACACTGAAAATGTTCTCTGGTTACCAGCAGTGAATCAGGGGTTAAAAGTAATTGCAGATGATACTGAATATTGTTTATTGCTTAATTCTGATATTGAAATATTCAGTTATGACTGGTTATTAAAACTTCAACAACCCATGTTAGAGGATACTGCAATTGGTATCTCAGGTACCCATTATAATTTTTTACCTGTAAAGCCTACATATGGCGCTATTGATGGGTGTTGTTATATGCTCCGTCGTGACTTGATTAGAGAATTGGGATATTTCGATGAGAATTATCCTTGGAACGGAGCACCGTTCATTTATTCAGCCCGTGCTTGGAATATTGGTCAATACTTCTATCATGTAAAGAACGAAACAATCCTCCATCATCATGGGAAGAAATCTAGATTAGAGAATAATACGCAACTAAAGAACAGAAAAGTCAACCATTTTCAGGTTATGCGTGAAGCAGGATTAGAACCAAGTTTTGATCTCTTATCCAAAATCCTGTATAAACTGAAATTATTTGATATAAACTCTCATATTAAAAAAATGATCTAGAAGCTAACGGTGCCAATTAGACCTCAGGTTAAACAGTTAGGGACTAACTCAGCAATCTATGGATTAGGTAATTTGCTGAACAAATTAGCAGCATTTTTGCTTATCCCAGTATACACCAAAAATATTTCCATAAGTGATGTTGGTATTTTTGCACTTTTTGAAATGATGGAAATAATACTACTTACGCTGGCACCGCTTGGAATTATGCGTGCAATGTGGCGTTTTTTCCCTGACAAAACGTATAGTCAAAAAACAATATTTTCATCTGCGTATACGGGAATAATCTTGATCAATATAGTTGCTTTAGCCGCAATTGGTTCCTTTTACAAGCAGATTGGCATATTGTTTGGATTAGAAATTAACCAAATGATCATGGTTTTAGTGATATTACTAAATATTATACTAGCTCTGAGTACAAACTTTTTATTATCTATATGGCAGTATCATCAAAAAGCCAGTCAATACATAATCTTAACAGTATTGCAATTCATAAGTATATTAATTCTGTCATCTTTTTTTGTGATATACTATGATATGGGACTATGGGGCCTACTGTTAGGAAAGACATTTGTTTTAGGAATAATCTTCATCTTTAGTCTATTTTTGATAACAAAAAAATATATGGTAATGCCATCCTATGTTTTATGGACAAAATTACTTAAATATGGAGCTCCATTTATTTTTCTGTCCCTTGTTGCACCTATTCTAACATTGTCAAGTAGGCTATTTTTACGATTGTTTATGTCGCTTGACGATATTGCTGTTTATTTTATCGCTTTCAAATTTGGAATGTTGATTAATATGTTTTTAGTCGTTCCATTACAGCGCGGATTAATTCCGATGATTTATAGTGCGGGAATAGAACAAAAATCAAAAATAATATATCAAGATATGTTATTCTACTATTCTATAATAGGTTCAATAATGTTTTTGGGGATTTCGTTATTGACTAAACCTATATTAGGAATAATAACTAATCCAAACTATTTGATTGGTGCTGGACTAATTCCAATTGTGGCTTTTGCATATTATTTGGCAGGGTTTCAACATTTTTTTACTGCTAGCGCTGCCATTCATAATAAAACGGGTCGTATTGCTATTGCTTCGATTTTTACAATTCTAACTAATTTTGGTTTAAATTTAATATTAATTAAAAATTATGGTATAAATGGAGCTGCGTGGGCAACTCTTATATCATATTTTATTTTAAGTCTATCTATTTACGTTATATCATATCGACTAGAACAATTTGATTGGGGTTTTAAACGATTAATAAAAGTAATATCCATTACATTGATCATTTACATTTGTACAACTATTCTAAATGAAATATATCAAAACCTCAATATATTAATTTCACTCTTAAGTATTATTATATTTATAGTTATTTTAAAAATTACACAAATTCTTGGAGATCGCGAAATAAATGGAATCAAAAGTATAATTAGTAAATTAGGTGAGATATCAAAAAGAAAATAATGAAGAAAAATAATATAATCTGGTTGGTTATCCCAATAATAGCTATTGCATTTTTATATGAGATGGCATTTCAGGGCAAAGTACCTCTTGCTAGCGATACGATTAGTATAAAACCAATTAGTAAATGGGTTCAAGAATATGAAAAACACAATGATGAAATACCTCAATGGTATCCTCATTTATTTTCGGGGATGCCTTCATACGGTAGTTATACGTACACACCTGGGGATCCAACTGCCAGTATTCTAAAAACAGTATTATTCAATAGGGGATTAAAATACTGGTTTCATTTTTCTTTCGGAGGATTGGGTTTATTGATATTCTTTTTTCGAAAGAAAATAAGAATTATTCCCGCTTTGTTTGGTTCACTTACCTTAGTGTTGACCCCTTACCTTTTTGGATTAATCAATGCTGGACACTCTACGAAAATTATTGCCATTGGGTACATACCTTGGATTCTTGTTTCTATAGATTATTGTATTCACGAAAGGAAATTGCGGGGAATTCTATATTTAGGAATTATGTCTGCTCTTCAGTTATGGTCAAATCATCCTCAGGTTGTTTATTATACCTGGCTGCTTGTAGGCTTTTATTTATTATGGTTCCAGTTATTCTCTTTAAAAGAAAAAGTTTGGGGTTTGAAAAAAGAAGGCAAAACAATTTTTCTTGTTTTCGCTGGATTACTACTGTCTTTGATAATAGTATCTGATCCATATGTATCTGTATTCGAATTTCAAAAACATTCAAACCGCGGATCTCCATCGGTATTGGACACCACAGATGAAACGGAAACAGGTACAAAGTGGGAATATGCTACGCAATGGTCATTCCACCCGAAAGAAACTATTTCATTCTTGTATCCATACTGGTTTGGACTTCAGAATTTTCCTGATAGATCCATAAAGTCTGCTTCTTATTGGGGATATATGCCACAGACACAATCAACCCACTACTTGGGGCTTCTAGTCGTTTTACTGGGAGTGTTAGGGGCTATTCTTAAAAAACCAAATTGGCTGGATTTATTCTTTTGGGTTGCAAGTGGAATTATTCTAATTATAGGATTTGGTGAGTATTTCCCTGTTTTCTTTAGGCCTTTATTTGAATTTGCTCCATTTTTCAGCAAATTCCGTATACCTTCAATGATTTATTTACTACTACCGATAACAATGGGATATCTTGGCGGTAGAGGACTCCAGAATGTAATTCACCATTTAGAGGATGATATAAATCCCCAAAAAACTCTTAAATGGATATTAATAGTATTTGGTGGCTTTTTCGGGTTATCTCTCATTATTTTTCTTTTACAGGACAGTTTTTTGTTATTTATCAGAAACGGGGAATCTGTAAAATATAATAATCAGGTTTTATCACAGATAGTTTCAGAAAGAAAATTCCTTTTTAACAAGGGACTTTTAATCTCCTTAACTATGGCTGGAAGCGGTCTAGCAATATTATGGTTAGGGGTAAAGAAATCTCTAAGTCCTACACTTGTTGGAATGTTGCTCATAGGAATTACCATTGCAGAGTTATGGGTGATCGATCAAGAATTTTTATATCTGAAACCAGCAAATTCCATTATCTCTCAATTTTATGCTAGAGATGTTGATAAATTCCTGATGAAGGATAATGAGCCCTATCGGATTTTCCCCATTGACCAACTTAGTACAAATCGATATGGATATTTTGGTATATCAAGCATTGGAGGTTATCGTCCAGTTAAACTTAGGATATATCAAGATTTAATGGACACTGGCGGTTTGAATAATTTTAATATTCTAAATATGCTTAATGTAAAATATTTTATCACCTCTCGGAATATAAAACATCCTGACTTAGAACAGGTATTTAAAGGGACTCAACTCATTTATAAAAATAAAATGGTTTTGCCAAAAGCCTGGATTGTGTCCGGTATTATTCCTGTATTATCACAGAAAGAATCCCTGGAAGCAGTACTAAAACCTGAGTTCAACCCGGCCGAACAAGTTATATTAAACGGGTTTAACGGTTCTTTGCCAATAACTGCTATTGATAGTCATGTGATTGTATCTCAGTTATCTTCCAATCGGATATCATTAGAAACACAATCCGACCAAAGTGGTATATTGGTTCTATCCGAAATGTACTATGCGCCAGGATGGAGTGTGTTTGTCGATGGTACCGAAAAGCGGATTTATCAGGCGAATCACATACTAAGAGCCGTAGAAATACCTGCTGGGAAACACTTAGTGGATTTTAAATACAATGCCACATTATGGACTACAACTCGTTGGATATCTAGAATAGTATTTATATTCGCAATTTTCATTTTGATAATCGTCCATCGAAAAGATATTCTTTCATTAATTCCCCAGAAAAAGTGAAACTTTATTCACAATCAGCAAATATTAAGGCAGGGCTGTTTCTATTTGGTCTATTGTTGATAGTTTCATTATTGGCATTTTCTCAACGGATTGTGAATAATCTACGAGAGGATCATCGTGAAATTGTCCGTCTGTATTCTGAATTGATTGCCTCAGCTTCTAGTCAAAGTGATGAAAGCTTAGATTTCATTTTTGAAAATATTATCAAAAAAGTGCAGTTCCCATTAATTCAATCCGACAGTGATACTATTCCCCGGTTTCACAGAAATTTATCGAGTGATTTAATACCGCAGGATGAGCTTTTGGATATTATGAAAACGATGGATAGACAAAACCATCCTATTCCATTGGTTTATCGTGATC
Source organism: Fidelibacterota bacterium (assembly GCA_013203145.1). Taxonomy (GTDB): domain Bacteria; phylum Fidelibacterota; class Marinisomatia; order Marinisomatales; family JABMOV01; genus JABMOV01. The sequence continues at coordinate 24,084 of JABMOV010000160.1, read as the reverse complement.
AAGAGACTGAAATCGTTTTTGGATATTTGCATTATGGTGATAATCAACTCATTCAGCGACTTAAATGGTTACCCTATATTGAAATAAGTGCTGTAACCCTTTTTATCCTTATTGGATTTATTGGTTTTACTGTGATCAGGAATAATGAAAAACGATTCATTTGGGTTGGATTAGCAAGAGAAACGGCGCACCAATTAGGTACTCCAGTTTCAGCATTAATGGGGTGGTTAGACTGGTTGAAAGAAAATCCAGATAGTCTTGAAAAAACTATTCAGGAAATGGAGACAGATGTCCAGCGATTAGATCAAATTGGGGATCGATTTAGTAAAATGGGTTCAAAAGCCAATTTGGTTGCAGTTAATATTTCAGAAATTGTCAGCTCAGTCGTCCAATATTTAGAGAAACGTTTACCCTCATTTGGTAAAAAAGTAACTATTTCAAATAGCACCAAAGCAAATGCAGTGATTTATGCCAATGAAGTACTGATATCATGGGCTTTGGAGAATATCGTAAAGAATGGAATAGATGCTATTGATAAGCAAGATGGGAAATTAGAAATTTGGACATCAGAAGATTCTTCCAACGTATTTATTTATATTAAAGACAACGGTAAAGGAATTTCGCGTAAAGATAGAAAGAATGTTTTTAGACCCGGATTTAGTTCTAAGGAAAGAGGATGGGGATTAGGTTTATCGTTGACGCAACGGATAATCAAAGAAATCCATCGGGGCGATGTAACCGTAATGGATTCGACCCCTGGCAAAGGAACTACTTTTCAGATTACACTTCCTAAACAGTCTGCATCACTTTAATATTTTATATTGAGGTGGAATTCTCATGGTGAGAGGATTCTTAGTACAATATTTTACATATTTTAGATCAATAAATCTTTGCAATAAATGCTCATCACGACCTATGGGAATACCCAGTCGTGTAGTTTGAATAATTTGATTTGGTGTATACATATTATCTGCGATAAAGAAACGTTTTTGATCAAATTCTTTTTTATTCCAATCGGAAACAGTTATTCCCAAGGCTTTACACACTAATGTTTGTCCTGAGCAAAGAAACATTGATTCTCTCAATTGCCCATCTGGTTTCGGGTTATTCTTTTTCATAATCTCAATCATATTATAATTAAAACTATTTTTAGAGGGAATGGCAGATTTTATAAGAACCGCATTCCCAATTCCCTTGCAGCTAATATTGAATGAATCAGCACCCCGTGCGTAATACATGTATATTGTTCCAGGGGGCATAAAAAGGGCCTCACGACTTTTTGTTTTTCCCAGAGATGCGTGACTTCCTTTTTCGCGTAAATAATATGATTCAGTTTCTATAATTTGCGCAGATAACCAATTCCCATTATGTTTATGGAAAATATTTTTACCTAACAATTTTGCGGCTACTTTAGAGGAATCTTGCTCGAAAAATAGTTTCGTGAGGATCAATTATTAATCCATTCGTTCTGAATCATATGGAAATTTAGCACACCTTGTGATTCCTCCGGGTGAAGGGTAATTTCCGACCCAAAATTACAGGAGTTAACATTGGAAATTGTATATGCTATGGCAGGTGGTGGAGAACAAGGTGGCGGATTTGCTATGTATTTCCCATTTGTCCTTATCATGTTTGTAATCTATTTCTTCATGATTAGACCACAAACAAAACGGCAAAAAGAAAAGAAAAACATGCATGAAGCCTTAAAAAAAGGTGACAAAATTGTCACAATTGGCGGAATTCATGGAACAATTGCAGGTTTTAAAGATAAAGGAAAACTCATTCTGGTTAAAACCAGTAAAACGGGTGATATCACTGTAAACCAATCCGCTATTGCAGGTTTGGCAGGAAATGTATCGGAAAATGATACTTCGGTCGTTGAAGAACAGGCTTAATGGCCGTACTTGATATTGTAAAATATGGAGATCCAATTCTCCGTAAGGTGTGCAATCAGGTTTCAGATTTATCGAATTTGGACCAATTGATTTATGATATGTTTGACACAATGTATGAAGCGGAAGGCATAGGTCTGGCTGCAAATCAAGTAGGTCAGGATATGAATCTATTTATCATTGATATCGCGCATACTGAAGAATCGGTTGAGCCTTGTGTCTACATTAATGGCAAAATAATTTCTAGTAAAGGTGAATCTCCATTTGAAGAAGGATGTTTATCTATACCAGAGGTCACATTTGAGATCATACGCCCGGAATTTATTCACTTTAAGTATCAATCCATAGATGGCGAGTGGCATGAAAAAGAAATCGGTGGATTATTAGCTCGTGCCATTCAACATGAAATAGACCATTTAACTGGAAAAATGATTGTAGATCGAGTTAATGACGTGGCTCGATTACCTTTTAAAAAACAATTAAAAACATTAGCAAAAGAATCAAAACAGCGTCTGAATAATCTTGCGTAATCGTTGTGCGTAAACAATTATTGCCTAAGATTAAAGATATGAATTAAATGAATATCGTTTTCATGGGAAACCCTCAGTTTTCTGTCCCGGCTTTAAAGGCTATTACTGGCAGTAATCATCAAATATTAGCAGTGGTTACAAATCCTCCTAAGCAGATGGGACGGGGAAGATCATTACAGCCTACTCCAGTAGGAATTGTCGCAAATGAACTCGGCTTATCTGTCATCCCTGCAATTGACTTGAAAAGTAAGAATCTTATTAATGAATTGGTGGATTTGAAACCCGATATTTTTGTGGTTATTGCGTATAGAATTCTACCGGATGAATTAATCAATATTCCTAAAATTGGTGCAATTAATCTTCATACATCATTGCTTCCGAAATATCGAGGTGCAGCTCCGATTCAACATGCTCTAATGAATGGAGATACTGAAACTGGGGTCACGACCTTTCTAATTCAGCGGAAAGTTGATACAGGTAATATTTTATTGCAGGAATCATGTATAATCGACGATCAAAACGATTATGGATCATTGTCGGAGAAGCTTAGTTTACTGGGCGCGAAACTTTTAGTGAGAACACTGGATAAAATAGAGCGTGGCGATCTGGGTTCTCAGCCTCAGGATCATACTCTTTCGACCCCAGCTCCAAAAATTCTCCCGCTGGATTGTATCATTAATTGGAATAATTCCGCACAAAATATTCATAACCAAATTCGAGGATTATCGCCGACACCAACCGCTTTCACATTTTTTAAAAATAAACGATTAAAACTGTTTAAGACAGATTGTGTGAAGACCGAGCTTCACGGTAAAATTGGTTCGATTGTACATCTCACAAAATCTGAATGCTATATACAAACAGGCGATGGCGTTTTAAGTATCTTGGAATGTCAAAAAGAAGGCAAAAGCAGGATGAATATCCAGCAATTTCTATTAGGTTCGAATTTGAGTATTGGTGATCAATTCAGCTCTGAATGATGACAGTTAGAGAACACGTATTAAATATAGTCCATGAATTTTGGACGACCCAAAAACGTCTTAAATCAATATCGGAATCCTATTTTATTAACAATAAGGTATCTGATTCGGATAAACGACGAATTACCGTATTTAGTCGTGAAGTTGTTAAGTGGACTTATCGTTTAGATGTATGGATTGAACACGTTTCTAAACGGCCCATAGATAAAATTAAACCACGTTTATTAGTCATTTTAGAGATGGCAACATATGAACTCACCATGGATGATCATACGCCAAGTCATGCAGCTATAAATAGTGCAGTCGATTTAGCAAATAAACGAGTGGGATCGTTCGCAAAAGGATTTGTAAACGGTATTTTACGTGGAATTTCCAGATTGGATGAAAATACGGTTTATGATGGGATAAATCCTGAAAATAAAGTTTCTCACTGGCATTCGTATCAGAACTGGATGGTGAAAAGATGGGTTGACCAATTTGGTCAAGATGAAGTAAAAAACATTCTGACTGCTGGTAACAAATATCCATCTTTAACTGTACGTATTAATACACACAAAATTTCAGTTGATACATTTTTAGAGATGTGTCAAAATTTGGAAATTTTAGTTAAACCATCACCACAATCACAAATATTTTTTGATGTACAGAAAAATGCAGGAAAGCTCTTACGACATGAATTGTTCCAAACCGGGGCGTGGTCATTCCAAGATAGAGCTGCTGGAATGCTGGTAGAATTGTTAGATCCACAAGAAAATGATATCATCCTGGATGTTTGTGCTGCGCCAGGCACAAAATCATTATATATAGCTGAACAAATGAATGGAACCGGAACCGTTTTCTCAAGCGATGCTATGGAGGAGCGAGTAACGTTGGGATTGAATGATGTTAATCGGCATGGGTATAAATCAATTCAATGGACCACTCTGGATGCAACCAAAGCAAAATTTCCTGAAGCAGATAAAATATTAATCGATGCTCCGTGTACAGGCACTGGAGTAATTCGACGAAGACCGGATATCAAATGGCGAAGAACTGAATCAGAAGTTTCAGAAATGGCAGACATTCAATTTGCTATTCTTTCCAATGTGTGTGATTATGTAAAATCAGATGGTATTATGGTTTACGGAACTTGCAGTTTGGAAATTGAGGAAAACATGGGTGTCGTAAATAGGTTTTTGGAAAGCCGCACGGATTTTTCCATCGATACTGCAATTCCAGAAGCATTAAAAGTTTGGGAAAATGAAATCGGCGCAGTAGAAACTTTTCCCCATCGTCATTCGTTGGATGGAATGTTTGGTATTCGATTAAAGAAACATGATTAAAACATTTATTAAATACATCATCTTAATTGGAATTATATCCATGATTGTTGCACTCACAATGGATTACATTGTCATGCCAATTTATATCCGAAAAGGCGATACGCGATATTTAATGAATGTTATAGACCGTCCTCTATCAGTAGCCCTTGATAAGTTAGAATCTGAAGGCTTTTTAGGATCGGTTTATGATACGTTATACACGAACAATATGCCACCTAGTATGGTTGTAGATCAGTTTCCAAAACCAAATACATTGGTTAAACCGGGTCGTACAATTAGACTTAATATAACTGCTCCAGAAAAATTGGTTGAAGTACCTGCACTTGTAGGTCAATCACGACGTAGTGCAGAGATTATTCTGCACCAATTAGGATTATCAATTGATACTGTATATACCGAATTCAATCCAGATTATCCTAAGGGCACTGTTGCATGGCAATCACCTAAAGGTGGTGATTTTTTAAAAAAAGGACATGGTGTGCATCTCACAATCAGTGAAGGATTGCCTCCCAATTTTTATCAAGTCCCTAATATTTTTGGTTTAAGCAAGGCAAAGGCAGAAGAAGAGTTATCAAAAGCTGGATTAAAAATTGGCAAAGTATATTACCAACAAAATTTTGATTTAATTCCTTATACCGTACTTAATCAATCCATTGATGCCGGAACAGTTCTTGAATCAATTCAAGACATTGATATAACTGTTAGTGTACTAAACATGGATGATATTTTTAACCGAATAATCAATCAATAACTTTTGACATCTCCCGATATAAAAACTGAGTTGAAACGCAAAGCGATCCATTTTGTTAATATATGGATTCCTTTAAGCTATATTTTTCTATTTAAAAGTCAGAAATCTTTTGTCACTTGTTTTATTATTATCAGTATAATATCAATCATAATTGACGTTTCGCGAAAACGGAATCACTTGGTTAAAAGAATCTTCAATAAGTGGTTTGATTTTATGCTGAAAGATCATGAGATTGACGGTCGATTGACGGGAGCCACATGGACGTTTATAAGTGTGGTTATCGTTGGTGCAATATTTCCAAAAGATATTACTATCCTTGCTTTGTTATTTCTCAATATAGGTGATCCCGTGGCGGCGATAATTGGAATGAAATTTGGTAAAACTAAACTTTTTGGCAAAACGCTTGAAGGGACACTAGCTGGGATTGCTGCTTGCATTATCGTGGCATTGCCATTTTCAACTATTCCATTATGGAGTCGTATTTTTACCTCAGTTTGGACAATGCTCATGGAACTTTTACCCTGGCCCATCGATGACAATATAATTATTCCCATAAGTGCAGCCAGCATGTTTTGGCTGTTAGGATAAATATTTAATGACATTTTTATCACCAACAATTCTCTTTGGCTTAGCAGCCGTTTCAATTCCCCTAATCATTCATTTATTGAGTATGCGGAAAACACGGGAAATTGATTTCAGCTCTATTCGATTTATAGAAGAATTAAAACACGAATCGATTCGTCGGCTTCAGTTAAAACATTGGATTTTAATATTCCTGCGAATGTTGTTAATTGCGGCTTTGGTTATGATGTTTGCCCGACCAGTAGGAGAAGGATTCATTTCCGGAGCCATGTCCGGAGAACAAGAAACACGTGTGCTCATTGTCGTTGATAATTCCGCTAGCATGTCCATGGAATATGATTCTCAAGATTTGTTAGAACGTACTAAAAAACAAATACCTGCAGTCATTAATGCTTACCCGGGACAGACGACTATCGATATCTGGAAAACGTGTCCACCCCAACAAGTCTTTTCAGGTGAAGCTGGCGATCAAAATATTTATGATATAGTGACGGATATTCAAACTACACTTTCAACCGATAAGATCTGGGATGTTGTGGACTCTATCATTATAAAAACAGATGTACGAGAACCTAACCGTGAATGTTTTATTTTCAGCGATTTTCAATACAATCCAGATAAAGCCAAAATCGCCAGTTATACTGACTCTTTGGATGTGCCATGGCGTTTCTATTTGATCACCCAACCTGAGATTGTTCACAATTTGTCGTTGCGTAAAGGTGAAGTTATTAGTCAGGTACGCCTTCCCGATCAAATTCTGAAAGTCAATACACACATCGAGAATGATGGCACTATTGATATGGATTACGTCCCAGTAGAACTTTATCTTGACGATCAACGAGTGGGGCAAGTTGTATCGTCCATAAAAGCGAAATTAGGCAAGGATTTTGGATTCGAAGCATTTCCCGGTCGAACTGGGATAGTTAATGGGAGAATTACACTTCCAAAGGATGACTTTAATTTTGATAATTCACTCACCATTGATTTGCCCATCCCAGATCAGGTTGCCTGTACTATTATTGGCACATCCAAAGAAGACATTTATTTATTGGAGACTGCACTTACTTCAATTGATAGAAAATCTGAATTCATGCTCATCAGTACCAAAGCGACTTCGGTTATTGATCGAATATCCCTGGATGAAACAGATGTACTCATTTTAGTCAATCCAAAACAGATCACGGATCAGGCTTTATTACAGATTCAGACATTTATATCAAACGGTGGAGGGGTGATCTGGTTTATGGGTGACAGGTATGAGAGAAACCTGGAATCCATGCAATATGCTGGTCTTAAAATACCAACTCCTCGCGACATGGTAATTTTGACGGGAGAGAATTATATCCCTGTTATCGCGCCTGATCGTAACCATCCTGTCTTAGATGGTCTGCGTATTCGAAATTTTGATACAGAATTACCTCAAGTTTTTCGATATGTGAAAGTGAATACATCAAGTAACATGACACAAATATTAACATTGAGCAATGGTGATCCATTTTTGGTTGATATTAAACATGGAAATGGTCAAATGTTCGTTTTCACAAGTCTTCTTGACCTAAAGTGGAATGATTTACCGATGCGTGGATTTATGGTTCCGTTGATCCATCGTATGTTGTTAGTGTTAGCGACAGATGAAATAAATAGCATACCTGTGTTTGTTGATGATATTAAAGTAATTCGATTGGATCGGGATTTGATTCATAGTGAATGGTCCGTTGTAATGCCATCAGGTCATTCAGTTTTATATATCCCTGACTTCAATAATGAATCATTGAATATTGCTAAAACCAATGAACTTGGTTCGTATAAAGTCCTTTCTGACGGATTACCCTATACTGCATTTTCTACACGATTATCACTAGCAGAATATCCATCTAATCGTATTCCAAAAGATATCATACTCGCTCAATTTCCCAGTGATGATGTTGTTCGATGGATTGACCCGGATGCTGAATTATCCCAAACATTGCAGGATATCCGATTAGGTAAATCATTATGGCGATATTTTCTAATAGCTGCACTAATAGTATTCATCCTTGAAACCATAGTTGGTCGAATGACACCAGAAGAATTACGGACAAAACATGAGTGATCAACAACGGCGCGAGATAAAACATGACCGTGAAAAAGCAATTTTGGTTGGTGTAATCCATGGGGAGAACAGTGAATTCACTATTAATGAACATTTGGAAGAATTAGAACTGCTGGTTGATACAGCAGGGGCAGATGTTGTGGGTCGTGTAACGCAAAAGCTTTCTAGAATTAATCCTGCCTACTATATTGGTAAGGGTAAAGCTGAGCAGTTGATTCACCAAGCTGAAGAATTAAATGTATCATTAATAATTTTTGACAATGATTTAAGTCCTGCCCAAACAAAAAATTATCAAAAGCTTACTGAAGAAATCAAAGTTATTGACCGTTCAACTTTGATATTGGATATTTTTGTCAGACATGCAAGGACGAAGGAAGCCAAAACGCAAGTTGAACTGGCTCAACTTGAGTATATGCTACCACGATTGACTCGTATGTGGACACATTTAGAACGCCAAATGGGTGGGGTCGGTACACGCGCCGGCGCAGGTGAAACTCAAATTGAAGTTGACCGTCGCATGTTAAGAGTACGAATAGCAAAGCTCAAAATTGAATTGGTTAGAATTGACCGTGAGCGCGATACACAAAGCCGCCGACGAAAAGATTTTTTCCGGGTAGCCTTGGTGGGATACACGAATGCTGGGAAATCCACCGTCATGAAAACCATCTCCGGTGATGATGTTTATATCCAGGATCAATTATTTGCCACGTTAGACACGACTGTACGAATGGTGAAGCTAGATGAAGATCACTCCATCCTACTCAGCGATACAGTGGGATTTATCCGAAAGATCCCTCATCATCTGGTTGCAAGCTTTCGAAGTACTTTAAAAGAAGTTGTTGAGGCAGATTTAATTCTTATTGTAATGGATGCATCATCGCTTCAAATCGAAGATCATTATAAAACAATCAAGGATGTGTTAGGGGATTTAGGTGCGGGCAATCATGAAAGTCTCGTTGTGCTTAACAAGATTGATATGTTGGAAGAAGATGGTCGACTTAATTACTTGAAACGTGAGTTTCCAGATGGGATTCCTATCTCTGCTCGCGAACACCTGAGAATAGATCAACTTTTGGAAGAAATAAAAACCAAGATGAGTGCCGGATATAAAACAGCATCGTTTACGTTCTCCTACCAACAGGGGAAAGAGATGGCTGCTGCACAAGAAGGTGTTATCGTTTTAGATCGTCAGTATGAGGAAGATGGTGTTCGCATGGTTTTAAAGGGATCTGAACAAAGAATAAATCAAATATCTTCCAGTCTTAATAAATAAAAACCCCGTCGCTGACAATTTCCAGAACCGTTATTATTAACGGTGGACGCCTCCTGCTTACAGCAAACTTCCTTTACCCCGAAATCGGAGAAGGCCTGTTTTTTGTAAGCAAAGTTCAGCTTCCAATTTATTCGGACTTGAGATTCTGGAAAATCGAACCAACGACGGGAATTGTCAAAAAAGCTTATCTGAATTTAACTTGAGTAAAACTTTGGGTCAATTAATTTGCGCATTTTCATCTAATAATTCTTATATAAATCCGTTTCGCCTTCACTTTTAGCAATGATTGCCGCACCTATGCTGTCACTCGTGATATTTACCATGGTGCGATACATATCCAATGGGCGATCAACTGCGAGCATTGTTCCAACAATCAATGCTGCCCCTGGATGTTCTCCAAGTCCCACGGCATCAAGCACAATGAAAATCATCACTAATCCGGCGGAAGGAACAGCTGCTGCTCCCACGGATGCCAAAAATGCTGTTATGACGATGACAAACTGCTGGGCAAATGATAAATCAAATCCTAAAGCTTGTGCAATGAATATTACACCCGCGCATTCATAAAGCGCAGTACCGTCCATATTAATTGTTGCACCCAAAGGTAGGACAAAGCTGGTAGTTTTATTGGAAACACCAACATTGTTTTCTACGCAATCCATTGTAACAGGTAATGTTGCCCCTGAAGAACTGGTTGAAAATGCCGTCGCCATGGCGGGTGCCATCGCACGAAAATGTTTTAAAGGATTAATCCGTGTAAAGAACCAGAAGATCAATGGAAGAAGTATAAATATATGAATAGTTAGACCCGTGAAAATTGTAACCATATACATACCCACAGCACGGAATAAATCCCAACCTGAGCTGGCAACAGCTTTTGATATTAATCCGAATACTCCTATGGGTAGCAAAAAGATAATGCCATGGGTAATCTTCATCATGGCTTCAAATCCTGCATTAAAAAAATTAGTAAGAATTTCTTTTGGTTTACCGTCTAATCGTGTGATTCCAAAACCAAATGCGATGGACCAGAAAATAATTGATAACATATTTCCTTCAGCCATAGCCTGAACCGGATTCGTGGGGATCATCCTGATAAGAATACCCAAGATTCCGCCTGAATTAGATAAGTTAGATGGATCGAATGATCCAACTCCAGTATCAATTGAAACACCGACACCAGGTTTAATTAGATTGGTTAGTAATAGACCTATCACAATCGCAGAAATAGACGTGAGGAAATAATACCCAAATGTTTTTAATCCCATTCTACCTAATGTGCGACTATCGCCCAAACTGGCGACACCTGAAGTGATAGAGAATAATACTAAGGGTACAATAATCATTTTTAGTAATCGCATGAAAATGGTTCCCAGGGGTGCAACAACAAGTGCTTTTTCCCCTGCAATTAGGGCAAAAATGATTCCCAATGCCATTGCGATTAATATTTGCCAGTGTAATTTTAATTTCATAAAACCCAATCCTTCTTTTAGTGGTCTACGTTTCAACTATAATAAAAGAGATCAAAATTCTTTAACTATTAAATGAACCGATATTTCGTTGAACCTTAAACGTTCACTCTTAAAACTTCTTTTCATTTCAATTTCTCTTCTTTTGATTTTATATCTGAGTATGTTTTGTAATAACTGTCGCCAAACTTCCCAAATTCTTTCGCGACCTTGTCATGCGATTTTGATTCTCCACGATTTTTTCCAACTTTAAATATTGAATGAAATACTGTATCCATTAAATCCTGAATATGGGCAAAGGCAGAGCCAAGTTGTTCCGATAAAGATTTATTCACGTAGATAATCTAATGCGATTTGAATATCAGTAGTAGGATGTTTGCAGGCGAAATTTTCACAAACATAAATCGTCGGTTTATTTTCTATCATATTATGGGCAGATATCCACGACGCTTTCTTAACTAACTCCTCGTCATTGATGTATTTTAACAAAACAACTGTAGAAGGGGAATAGTCCTTTGTAATTATCTTCCAAACATTCATTGTTTCAGGATCATTTCTATCACCCACAATAACCACTTCTTTTGGTGAATTGATCGCAGTCATATATCCCGTAACCATTGAGGTAAAACCAGATGGTGATCCTGTCATTTGAGTATTAAATACCTTTAACACGCCATCGGCAACTTGTGACCATTTAACATCACCCGTGAGTTTCGCTAATCGATAAAGAATATGAACGGACAATGAGTTCCCAGATGGAATTGCGCCATCGTAGCCAGTTTTTGGACGCACTAATAATTTTTCCGAATGATCACCATTTAGGAAAAATCCACCATTCGACTCATCATGAAAATCTTCGACCATGATTTCAGCTAATTCGACTGCCTGAACAAGATAGGTAGAGTTTTGCGTGGCTGCGTGAATTTGCAGTAATCCGAAAACCATAAATACATAATCATCCAAGTGTGCAGGTAAATCAGCTTCTCCATTTCGGTAACGTTTTAATAAACGACCATCTTTTTCCTGTAAATTAGCTAAAATAAATTTCGCAGATTTCTCAGCAGATTGGATTATTGACTCATCACCGAATACCATTCCTGCTTTTGCCAAAGCGCCAATCATAAGTCCATTCCAATCCGTGAGTATTTTATCGTCCTTTAGAGGATGGATTCTCTTTTCCCTGTGATCGAACAATACTTGACGTACATCATCATATTCAGGTTTGGCAAACGGATCAAACGAATTCAAATGGAGAATATTCCCATCAGCTTTTGTTTTGAACCAATCTTTAGCTAACTCAAATTGATGAGATGATAGAATATTTTGAAGCTCTTCTTCAGACCACACATAGAATTTTCCTTCTTCACCTTCACTATCAGCATCTTCAGCTGAATAAAATCCGCCTTCGTCATGCGTCATATCTCGCAGCACATAAGTAATAATTTCTTCAGCAGTTCGTTGATAGATTGGATTCTGAGTTATGTGAAAAGCCTCTGTATAAGCCCATAGAATCATAGCCTGATCGTATAGCATTTTTTCAAAATGAGGCACAAGCCAGTTTTGATCTGTGGAATACCGATGAAACCCAAACCCTATCTGATCATAAATTCCGCCTTTACGCATGTTTTGTAGGGTGGTCTCCACCATTTCCAGAGCAAAGGAATCATTTGTCTCATGGAAGTAACGCAAAAGGAAAATTAAGTTATGCGGCGAAGGAAATTTTGGTGCTTTACTAAATCCACCTTTGTCTAAATCAAATCGATTTGATAATTGCTCAAAAGTTGAACCAATAATTGATTCGTCAGGTAATTGTGATCCGGATAATGAATTGGATTCTTTTAAATATTGACTTATCTGAGCAATAGTCTGTTGAATATCATCTTGTTTGGATTCCCACGCTTCAGAAATGGATGGAAGTAGAGTCATCATTCCCGGACGTCTGCCACGGTCATATTTTGGAAAATACGTTCCTGCATAAAAGGGCTCTTTATCTGGTGTCATAACGATGGTTAATGGCCAACCACCAGATCCGGTCATGGCTTGGCATACTGACATATAAACATGGTCAATATCGGGACGTTCTTCCCGATCCACTTTGATACAAATATAATGTTCATTTAAGAGGGCAGCTACTTCTTCATCTTCAAAAGATTCATGTTCCATAACATGACACCAGTGACAAGTAGAATATCCGATTGAAAGGAAAATGGGTTTATTTTCACGTTTAGCTTTTTCAAATGCTTCATCACCCCAGGGATACCAGTCCACCGGGTTTGATGCATGTTGAAGAAGATATGGACTTTGTTCTTGTGCCAGTCGATTCATGTGGACATCCTTGGAGGGTTGATTACTTTGATGTGAACCACAAGCCGTGATTACAAATAGTAAGAGTGCCGTAAATAGTTTTTGGGTTTTCATCATGTATTAGGATAAACGAGGATTGGAATTTAATTTCCAAGCCTTCAAATGAAAACAGTCACATCAAAGTATATTCTAGTATTCATCGCTGTGTTCAGCATATTAACCTACTTTACGCTTATGAATGCACCAAATCAAAAATTTTCAACAATTGAGTCTGAATTTTTAGACTTTTATTTCCAGGCGAATCCCGTTACCGCAACATGGATTGGTATACATGATTATGATAGTCGTTTACCAGATTACTCCAGGGAATCGATTACAAAACAACTCCAATCATTGGACGCGTTCGAAAAAAAATGCGCGGATTTAGATAATCAACAATTGGAAAAGTTCAGGGATATCGATTTACGCATTTTAAAACATGCGATTTTGGAAGAACAATTCAACCATGAGAGACTCAAATCCTATACATGGAATCCCCTATCTTATATTGGAACATTAGGTTTTTCCTATGAATCGTTAACTGGCTATGATTTTGCTCCTGCGAGTGAAAGATTAGTAAATCTAATTGGTCGTTTACAAGCAACACCAAAGTTCCTGAAGCAAGCACAAACAAACTTGGATTCCATGCCCAGACCTCACTTGGATACAGGAATCAAACAAGTTCAGGGTATCATTGGGTTTGTTGAAGGCGGTTTCCCTGAGGTTGCATCGAGTGGTACGGATGATCAAAAGGCATTGTTGATAGCAGGTATTGCAGATGCTAAATCAGCCTTAAAAGAGTTCAAACAATTTTTAGAAAATCGATTTGAGAATGGTCCTTATAAATCTTATCGTCTGGGGAAAGAACTATTTGACGAGAAACTGACTTTCACCCTAAATGAAGGTATAAGTGCAGCAGAAGTATTAGCCAGAGCAGAAGCGGAGTTAAAATTTGTACAAGGAGAAATGGTTACCGTAGCAGAACCATTGTACAAAAAGTGGTTTGGTGAAACACCGGATTTAATGTCACATGATGCCCAATTGGGTATGGTACGAAAAGTATTTGATAGAATTTCAAATGATCGTGCAGAGAGGGATGAAGTTGTAGAAAACGCTGAAGCTACAATTGAAGAATTAAATACCTTTATTCAGAATTCTGATATTCTCACACTTGATCCCACAAAGCCACTTGAATTGAGAGAAACTCCTGAATATCAGCGCGGTGTCAGTATTGCGTCCTTGCAAGCACCGGGACCATTGGAAAATAGTTTGCCGACCTACTATAATGTTTCTCCGATCCCAGTAGACTGGGATGATGAAAAGGCAGAATCATTTCTTCGTGAGTATAATAAAATATCCGTCAAAATACTTTCTATCCATGAAGCATTACCAGGTCACTATGTGCAATTATATTATGCCAATCGGCATCCGTCAATTATTCGTTCTGTATTTGGAAGTGGTGTCATGGTAGAAGGCTGGGCGCATTACACAGAGGACATGATGATAGACGAAGGATTTGGGGGCGGTGATCCACAATATAAATTGGTAGAACGAAAATGGAAATTACGTGGCATTGCAAATGCCATAATGGATCACAAAATTCATGCCGGTGAAATGACCGAAGAAGAGGCAATGAATCTTATGGTACACGAAACATTTCAGGAAGTAGCCGAAGCTTCCGCGAAATGGCGTCGGGCACAATTGTCATCTGGTCAACTCTCAACATATTTTGTTGGATTTTCACTTATGTGGGATTTGCGACGAGATGTGGAAGAAATGCGCGGAAATGATTTTACGTTAAAGTCATTTCATGAAGAATTATTATCCCATGGATCAATTCCAATTCGGTATTTACGTGAAGCAATGTTGTCAAACTAGGATATGAAATAGTAGTTAAAATATGATTTACATAATCACAATTTCCCTTTATCTGTTTATTCTCATTGGAATTGGCATATATAAGTCCGGTAAAATCAAAACCCAATCAGATTTTTCAGTGGCTGGTCGAAGTTTGACACCATGGATTCTGGTTGGGACTATGTTAGCTACCTGGATAGGTACGGGTTCCATATTAGGAAATGCAGGAAAAACGTACGCCACCGGCCTGGCCGGCCTCATGTTACCTATTGGAGGAGTGTTAGGAATAATTCTTCTGACACAAATTGCAGGAAAGGTCCGTTCGTTTGAAAAATTCACAGTGCCCGAGATTATTGGAGATAGATTTGGTCCTGTGGCAGGAATGCTCAGTGTAATCGCCTTAGTTCTGGCGTATTTAGTAATTGTTAGTTATCAATATAATGCTGGTGGAGCGGTTCTTGAGACGGTGCTATTGGATGGAAATGGAAATCCACTCTTATCTGCTGAAATGGCTACAATTATCGCTGCTATTTTTATCATTACTTATACGATGCTGGCAGGTCTTGTTAGTGTCGCCTATACGGATGTTGGAAATGGCATTATCATGACTTTATCTCTGTCAATTGCATTTCCCATTCTTTGGTTCAAAGCAGGAGGTTGGGATGGTATGACCGTTGCATTTGGACAAATGGGCAAATCGAATCACATGCAGTTTTGGGGTGTGTATTCCACCATGGATATCGTAAACTTTTGTTTACCACCCTTTTTATTGGTGTTGGGTGACGCCAATATGTATCAGCGGTTTTTCGCCAGCAAGGATGCCAAAGGAGCAAAGAGGGCTACAATAATTTTGGTCGTAGCTGTAGCAGTAATTGAACTACTCATTATTGCATCAGCCTGGGTGAGCTCGAGCATGATTCCCGATGCAGTGAATGGTCGGCATGTGCTTATTTATGCTGCCCATCAGTTATTGCCACCATTTATTGGGGCAATAATGCTCACTACGATTATTGGTATTATTATATCAACCGCAGATTCTTACTTATTGGTACCAGCAACGACGTTGATTCGTGACATCTATATGAATTACATCAATCCAAAGGCCAATGAAAAACATATCGTTCTCATGAGCAGAATGGTTGTACTTGGTTTAGGATTGATTGCCTATTTGGTCTCTCGAGGATTTGCTGAATCAGCTGGATTTTTTGAGCGAGCTTTATATGCTTATACGATTTATGGCGCTGCGATAACACCATCTCTGGTTGCTGCACTATTTTGGAAAAGTGCATCAAAGGCAGGTGCAATATCTTCGATTATTGGTGGAACGATAATGACATTAATCTGGAAAGAAGCTGCCTTTATGCGAAATATCATTCCCGAAAATATTTACAATAATACGGATGAAGTTTTACCAGCCATTATGGTTTCAGTAATCTGTCTTGTTGTGTTTAGTTATTGGAAAAAAGATAAAGTATAACCTTTCGTGATACTGGCGTCACAAAATGAAACAAATATCTCTACGAAATAATTCCGCGAATTGAATTAATAGGCAAGGAAAACGAGACAAATAATTGGCATACTTTTTGATCAGGACTAGTTGAATATCTCAAGCTAAATATTTAAAAGGTTAAAACATGAATCGCAATCAGTCGTCTGGTTTTACTATTTTAGAAATAGTCATAGTAATCATTATTTTAGGAATTTTGGCAGCGGTGGTAGTGCCACGAATATTATTTTTATCTGAGGATGCTCATAGAGCTTCAGTTTATGGATTCTTGGGGAGCATGAAGACAGGATTAGAACTTTATGCGGATAATCAAATTGTGACCGCGGGGTATAAAAATTACCCGGATGCCGAGGATTTTGAAAATCCAGGCGGTGCTGCTTTTGGGATCACGTTAGGAGAAATCTCCGATTCCTGGTCCATTTCTTCTTCAGGATCGAATAAAGTTGATTTTGTGTATGCACTTACAGATCCAAATACTATCGTACGATATTCATCATCCGGTGATGACACTTATACTCTCGTTATTCGATCAGGCCCCGCCTATATGTTTGAGGATCAGGGTTCTGGTGGAGGAGATGACGACGACGATCACGGAGATTGATAGGATAAAGTAAACCTTCCTTGATGGATAGAGGAGGTTAACTCCTCATCTCTGGATTGGTAAATGAACCCGTACAGTAAAGGAAGTATTAACTTCAAAGTGCAACCTCCCACTGTGATTATCGACGATCCATTTGACAATTGACAATCCTAATCCACTTCCAATCTGATCTGATTTTCCACGATAAAAACGTTCAGTAAGTTGATCAATGTTCACATTGTGCTTTGGAATAAAATCATTTATAAATAAAATACTTAATTTATTTTTTTGAAGTTGAATCTTTATCGACAGACTTCCACCGTTTGGACTAAACTTAATAGCATTCTCAAGAAGATTTGATACCAATATTTTCATCCAGTATGGATCTCCATTAATTTGCATGGATGGTATTTCATCAATGGTTAATTCTATTGATTTTGCCTTTATCAGAATTTCAAATCTGCTCATTTCTTCATAAAATAGATCATTGATCCATATTTTCTGGTTCAAATCCAACCTTGATGACGATTCTGTATTCATGAGAATTTCCAAATTTTCAATAATTCGTGTTAACCGAACAATTTCATTTTGGATGGTATCAATGGGTTTGATAATATCGTTATTGTTATTCCTGAGTGCATTTATTTGAGATTGTATAATTGTTAATGGTGTTTTTAACTCGTGAGCGGCATTGGAGGAAAATTCCTTAATCTGCACAAGGCTTTTATCCACACGTAGCAATAATTCATTCATGGTTTCAGCAAGATATGTAACTTCATCTCCAGTATCAGGAACTGGAACATATTTATCCAATTTTGAGGATTTTATATTGTGAACAAACTGCGTTATATCTTTTATTGGTTGGATTGTTTTTTTTGCTGCGTAGGATATTCCAAGAATAGTCAGAATCAACGCGATAGGGAAAGTTAATCCGTAAATCGTCAACAGTCCCGTTAAATAATTATTCCATTTCTTCAATGGTGACATCGTAACAACCCAACCCAAGGTTGAATCACCATTTTTTATAGGTTCAATTAAACATCGGGTTTCCTGTCCAGATAGTAATGAATTATAAAATATATTTTGATTTTGAACGAACTTATCCTGAGGTACGGACCAAAAAGCATCTTCAAGATTGGATGATTTAATTACTTCATCAAAATTGCTATTATAAATAACAAGATAAATAGGATTGTCACTTCCAGACAAATGATGGGTTTCTTTCCATTCAAATTCATCAGTGATTATTAGTTGATTGCCCCGCCAGTTTATTGTCAATAGAATTTCATTTGATTCATGAGCTAGTTCTTTGTCAAGATCATTTCCCATTTTTATTTTTATTAAAAAATATGATTCTGCTGCAAATAGCATCAGAACAATAGTCATAATACTGGCCGACAATAGAATTAAACGATGTTGGAAAGATAATTTATTCATCAGCTTTAAATCGGTATCCAAATCCCCTTATAGTTTCAATATGTGAATATAGATCAGGATTTCTATCAATTTTATTTCGAACATACCGAATATAAACATCAACGATATTTGAGTCCCTACCATCCGCTATTTCCCAAACATGTTCATAGAGTTGTGTTCGGGTAAGGGCACGCCCGACATTTCGCATCAGAAATTCAAGTAATAAAAATTCTCGATTTGAAAAAGATATTAGATCACTATTCAGTTTCACTGTTCGCGTCATTGGATTGAGTTCAATATCTCTGATCTTTATGGTGGGTGATTGATTTAAACTTGCCCGTCGTATTAATGCCTGAACTCTGGCAATTAACTCCTTGATATCAAAAGGTTTGGAAATATAATCATCAGCGCCAGCTTCAAGTCCGGAAATTGTATGTTCGACACCTGCCATTGCTGTTAAAACGATTATGGGTGTTTGTTGAGATTGAGATCGTACTTGTTTACAAACTTCTAACCCATCCATATCGGGTAATCGCCGATCGAGAATGATGCAATCATATTCTTCGGTTAAAATTTCTTCCAGTGCCTCCATTCCGGTTTTAAACCACGTACATACAAATCCTTGATCTTTAAAAGATCCAAGAATGTATTCTCCGATGCTCGTTTCGTCTTCTACTATTAGTATGCGCATTATTATTGGAAATTATGAGAAAATTCTAATCTTGCTCTCATTTTGTTCTAATGTTAACTCGGTAACTTAAGAAAAAGTTAGGATAATATTATGAACCCAGTGCATTTACATTTACTATTAAACCACATTCCATTATTTGGAGTAATGTTTTCACTTGTTCTTTTCATTGTAAGCTTATGTAAAGGGGCAGATTTTAGAAAACTTGGTTATGTTGTGACGTTGATAACTCTCATTTTTACGATGGGAACAGTATTTTCTGGTGAAGAAGCTGAAGAGATAATTGAAGATAGACCCGGGATTTCTGAGGCTTCGTTAGAGGCTCATGAAGACATCGCCGAGTTAGTAAAATGGTTTGTTATTGTTTTAGCAGTATCTTCTTTTGTTGGAATATGGAACGAAAAGTCTAATAAATTTTCACCAAAAATGATGACTCAGGTTATTATTGTATTACACTTTATCTCTTTATTATTCTTCGTGCGAGTAAATAATACAGGCGGTAAAATTGAACATCGTTTCATTGGTGATAATACGGAAAATTCGCAAACGGAATCTGGAGATATTTTTGATGTCAAAAATGATGATGATGACCACGACGATCATGATGATGACTAATAACAAGAAACGAAAAGGCGTCACAGTATTGACGATGATTAAATTATGAAGTTACTTCATTCAATTATTTTAGTATGTGCAGCAATTGCATTAGTGGTTGCAGTATGGTGGATTGTATTAGGAACAGATGGATATTATGGTTTATCGCTTTTGGATCGACCACATCACGACGTACATAAAGAATTCAAACCCGGCGGTATCGTTGGTCATGGATTAGGAATTGTAGGTAGTGCCATGATTTTGCTTCTATTAACATATTCCCTGAGGAAACGGATAAAAGTTGTTCGTAGAATTGGGAAATTATCGACTTGGTTGAACTACCATATATTTTTAGGCGTGGCTGGTCCCATCCTGGTAACATTTCATACGGCCTTTAAATTTGGTGGACTTGTTTCTATCGCATATTGGTCCATGGTAGCTGTAGCTCTAAGCGGTTTTATTGGACGCTATATATATGTGAAGATTCCAAGGAGAATATCCGGTACCGAATTAACTATGGATGAAATTGAGAAACATCAGAATGATCTGACACGTCAAATGATAGATGAATTTTCACTTACAGCCGAACAGTTCAAGTATTTAGAGACAATTAGTGCCGTTGATAAAATAAAAACACGAGGATTATTTGGAATATTCACATTCTTTTTCTATGATACGGTTGGCCGCTTTACACTTCGGGCAAAACTATCAAAACTTGGCAAAGAAATGAATATTGATCGGTCAAAAGTTCACACGTTTTATAAATTAACGTTAATGCGTATTCGTTCAGCAAGGCAGATCGCATTTTGGAACTCTGCCCAAAAACTATTTCATTACTGGCATGTAATACATCGACCATTTGCTTATACGATGATTGTAATCATGGTAATTCATACAACGTTAGCAATAACATTTGGCTATACCTGGATTTGGTGATGAATACAGAATTAATTTTTTCATGGATACTCGGTGCCGTAATAATTATTGCCTTTTTAATTCCATATATTAAACGAATGATGAAAAAGGAAGAAAAGGCTCGTGAACGCTTAAAAGAGACTCGTTCAAAGGGTCAGGAAAAAGCACTGATGCAGCACCCGATCATTAACCAGTCTGCTTGCATTGGATGCGGAATTTGTGTTGACTCGTGCCCGGAAGGAGATGTGTTAGGACTTATCAATGGTAAGGCTACGGTCATCCATGGGAGTCATTGCATTGGACATGGGAAATGTGCAGAAGCATGTCCGTTAAGTGCAATAGAAGTTGGATTGGGAGATATTAGTCAACGGCAGGATATTCCCAGACTCAATGAACATTTTGAAAGTAATATTCCTGGCTTATATGTTATTGGGGAATTGTCCGGCTTGGCTTTGATACGAAATGCTATTGAGCATGGTGTAAAAGCGGTCAACCATATCGAAACATCCATTGCTGAAAATCATGATAATGAATTTGACATTATTATCATTGGAGCAGGGCCATCGGGATTAACATCAGGATTACGAGCAAAAGAATTAGGACTCAAATATCTCATCATTGATCAAAGTGAACCTGGGGGTACAATTCTTCAATATCCAAGGAAGAAACTTGTATTGGTTCAGCCAGTTTCACTTCCGTTATACGGCCAATTAAAAAAAATGGAATATCCTAAAGAAGAATTGCTTGAGATATGGGAAGATGTGATAACGAAAGAAGCATTAAATCTGAAAACCAAACAAAAACTGCTGGGGATTGATCAAAAAAATAATGGTTTTATTATCCATACAAATAAAGGTGATATTACAGCGAACAAGGTGATACTTGGTTTGGGTCGAAGAGGTACGCCTCGTAAGCTTGGTGTTTCAGGCGAAGATTTTGGAAAAGTTATGTATAAACTAATGGATGCTGAAACCTATAAAGATCAAAAGATATTGGTTGCAGGTGGAGGTGATAGCGCAATAGAAGCCGCTATTGGACTTTCGCATCAGCAAGGAAATGATGTAACAATCTCATATAGAAAAAGTAATTTTTTCCGTCTCAAAGCCAAAAATGAACAACGATTAAAAGAGGCTGTCAGCACAGGAAAATTGAAAGTCATTTTTGACTCTAATCTGCTGGAAATAACTGAAAAAGAAGTACATATTGATACTCAAGACGGACAGAAAACTATTTTAAATGATTTTGTCTTTATTTTTGCTGGCGGCGAATTACCTTTTCCATTGCTGAGCGCTATTGGGATTGATTATGGACAAAATATAACAATAAGTAAATGATGAAATTATTCCGTTTCATATATATGCTATCCATTTGCGCCCCTCATTTTCTAGGTGCGCAATTTTCTCCTGGTGCATTATCAAAATACCACGATTTTCTTGAAGGAACTTCAAATTGTACACAATGCCATGAATTAGGAAATAAGGCTTTATCAAATGGCTGTGTTGATTGTCATTCGCCGTTAAAAACCCGTATAGAATCCAAAACAGGATTCCATGCTGATAAAGATAAAAATTGCGGAGAGTGTCATTCAGATCATAATGGTCTTGATTTTGAAATGGTTTATTGGCCCAAGGATATCAATGATTTTGACCATAGTGAAACAGGGTATAAGCTCTCGGGTAAACATTTAGAATTAAAATGTAATCAGTGTCATGCTGATAGTCTAATTGTCGGTGATAATATTCGTGAATGGGCTAAAAAATATCCAGATAAACCAACTTTGGATCGAACGTTTTTGGGTTTAAACAAAACATGCAATGTCTGTCATTCGGATATTCACAAAAAAGAGGTATCAGATGATTGCGAATCCTGCCATAATACGTCTGATTGGAAACGTGTTGTAAAGGAATTTGATCATAATAAAGCAAAATACACGTTAACGGGGAAACATATAGAAATCGAATGTGCGAAATGTCATAAACCGCACACGGACTGGACACCTTCAGTTATGCAGCTTACTGGTCTGCAATACGAATCTTGTATTCCATGCCATAACGATACACATAAAGAAGAAGTATCCGATGATTGTAAATCCTGTCATAACACCCAAGACTGGAAAAATGTGCGTGAATCATTTGATCATACAAAGGCGAAATATTCATTAATTGGTTCCCATCTGAATGTAAGCTGTGAAAAATGTCATAAACCTTATGTGGAACAGGTTCCGCCAGTTTTACAATTATCGGGGATGAAATTTGATTTATGTACTTCCTGTCATGAAGATATCCACAAGGGTACATTCGGTCAAACATGTGAATCCTGCCATACAATTCAAAAATGGAAAGAAAACCTTAAACCATTCGATCATAAAAAAACAAAATATCCCTTGGAATGGAAACACAGTAATATTTTATGCAATAAATGCCATGACGTAAAACAAGGTAAATTGCCTGAATATGATACGTGTTTAAAATGCCATAAAGATGAGCATAATGGTCAATTTATAAATCGTAATGATGGTGGTGATTGTGCTTACTGCCATTCCGTTTACGGTTATAAACCTACAATCTTTAATGTGACTAAACATAATAAAGCGCGATTACCTTTAGATGGTGCACATTTAGCCGTTCCATGTATATTTTGTCATAAACCGTATGAATCTATTTCAGGAGTGACGTCCACACAATTTATTTGGGATGATCCTAAATGTGAAACCTGTCATACGGATATTCATCGAAACCAATTTCGACCACGATACAATAATTCTTGTGATAACTGTCATGGACCTATATCTTTTAATAAGTTAGTCTTCGACCATCAAAAATCGGAGTTTCCGCTTGATGGCAAACACAAAAAAGTTTCCTGCAATAAATGTCATGAAAATGAAAATGATATTGCTGGTCAATTTACTCGATATATACCTGTCCAGCATCGGTGCCAGGATTGTCATACCTTTACGGGGCAAATAAGGTAATGAGAATACTTGCCCTAGTCCTACTTTTGTCGAACATTACATTCGCTCAAAATGAAGAATTCAAAGTTTTGGGGTATGAATGTGGTGATTGCCATGGCTCATCCGGTTGGACAGATCTTACTTTAACTGGATTTGATCATAGTAAAACAGTATTTCCTTTAAAGGATGTCCATAAAATGCAGCCGTGTACTGCTTGCCATTCTGGGAATACCGTACAAGAAAAACACAATTTCAGTTTAGCGGAATCAGGCTGTAACAATTGTCATATTGACGTTCATGGATCAGAATTGGGATCTGATTGTGAACAATGTCATAGTAGCCG
>JABMOV010000159.1 GCA_013203145.1 Fidelibacterota bacterium | reverse complement strand
CTCTTCAGGTGATCAAGGAACTGATTCACTTTTTCCACCAGTTCTCCCGAGCCTTCCAGGTAAGCTATTTGGTAATCAGTCGTTTCTTTCATCGTTGTCTCCTTTTTGTTGTGCGTTATCGACGACACACGTTCATATCGTTCTTGCGCTACAATCCAATCAATTCGACATTTAATGTGAGAATACTTCGACAGGCTCAGTAACCGGAATGTGGAGCATAGAGTGAACGAATGCAAAAATTAGCCGGCAAAATGATATTTATAAAGGGTGGTACATTCGAGATGGGTAGTAAAAAAAGTGTGTGGAATGTTCTTACTAAAAATGAAGCTCCCATCCACTCTGTAACAGTGAATGATTTTTACATAGGCAAGTATGAAATAACCCAAGCCCAATGGAAAGAGATAATGGGCAATAATCCAAGCAAGAATAAAGGTGAAAATAATCCGGTTGAGAAAATAAGTTGGAATGAAATACAGGAGTATTTGAGAAAGTTGAACAAAACGACAGGGAATAAATTCCGCCTGCCCACGGAGGCTGAATGGGAATATGCCGCCCGTGGCGGTATTGAAGGTGCGAATGGCCCTTCGTACAAATACGCCGGTTCAAACAACATCGGCGAAGTAGCATGGCTTGCCGGAAATTCCAACTTGACAACCCATCCTGTCGGAAAGAAGAAACCAAATGAACTTGGGTTATATGATATGTCTGGTAATGTATAGTGTCGCATACGATTCTGGGTTCGAAGACTTATCTTTCAAATTTTCTTCCACTAGAGATACGCTTTCTATTTACTCTGAATCAGGTATTCCCTCAAAAGACACTTTATTATTGCAGGTTTCAAATCAAATAAAGGATAAAAATGGTAAAGGATTTGATGGGAATCAAGATGGAGATCCTCAATATAGTAATGAGGATGATTCGACATTACAAATTCTATCATATTTAGTAACTGATTTTGATGGATCTGGCACAATTGCTCCAATTGACTTAAATCGATTCATACAAGGGTGGAGGCAGAATAATTTCTTATATGAAACAGGTCCCGCACATGGGATGTTTCCATATCTTATTACTACTCCAAACAAGCGCTTCGATATTGAAGATTTAATGATTTTCATCCGTTATTGGAATTGGGCAGAAACTGAAGGATTGCTATCTTTTCAGATTAATGATGGGATAATTGACAATAGTATGAATTACCAGTTAGTTGGTAACAATCTTGAAGTAATGATAGGTGATTTTGGGCTTGATCTAGATTTAATTCACCTACAATTAAAGTATAATAGTAAATATAAACTGGGTGAGAGTATGTTTCAAAGTTCGATAAACACTTCTGCAAGTCCACCAATCTATTTGAATAAATTGGATTCAATTAATTATATTAATGATTATGTGTACGCATCCTTAAATGAGGAAACGTTTAATAACAACTCATCGATATTTATATCTATTAATGAAGTAAATTCGAATGAGTTAGAAACTTCTGAGATCGAATTAATTTATGAATATTATATTGGTATCAACCGTTATGTTGGAAAAACTATTATTGACTTATTATCTATTCCAGACCAGTTTCAAATCATGCAAAACTACCCTAATCCTTTCAATCCACTCACAACAATAAAATATGCTCTTCCCACAGAATCTCATATCAAGATTAATATTTATGACATCTTGGGTCGTCATGTTTTCAGCCTTGTCGACACAAAACAGCAAGCAGGAGTTAAAACCATTGTATGGAGTGGAGTTAACAGTGCTGGTATGCAGGTTAGTGCCGGTATATACTTTTATTCTATTGAAGCTGGAAAATATTCAGCAGTTAAGAAAATGATATTGTTGAAATAGGGAAGTACTTCCTAATAGAAAATAATATTTCTGGTACTATTGACTATTGATTATTTCGGAGAGAATGAATAAAAAGTATTACGGGTACCCACACGGGTACCAACTATGTTATGAAAACTTATAACTGTACATATTGCTAACGTTATATAAACGGGCGAAGTTCTTAAAATCCCTCGCCTTCAAAAGCGTGACGGTTCAAGTCCGTCTCCGGGTACTTATTTAAACAACGATTGACGAATCCATATTGATTGGGACTTTATTATTTTACCAGCATCATCTTTTTGATTTTAGTTCCATTTCCGGATTTTAGACGAT